>NZ_AKJI01000181.1:0-3855 GCF_000282415.1 Pseudomonas sp. GM60 | reverse complement strand
TCCAAGTGACTCGCCGTAAGGGCGAAACCAATAGCGGCCGTTACCGCAGCAACGGATATGCACCCCAACCCCCAACATTATTGCGATTCCAGCAACTAATCTATGCAACACAGTTGCTGTTTCCTCGCACATGAACTCATTACCATACCTTCATAGTTAGGTTGCTAATGAAGTCAAAGAGGTCAGCATGCAAAGCAAAGTCGATGTCGCCGTCATGATCGGCAGCGGTGTGCCCGCCAGCTTACGGGCGCAGGGGCAGAGCGTCTGCTGGGTCGTGCTGTTGAACGGCGAACGCCGGGGGACGGCATTCTCCCGTCGCGATGAAGCGGAGGAGTGCAAGGCTGCCTGGTTGGCCCAATTAAGCGCCGAAGCCCCCGACAGCCTGCATTGACTAGTGAACCTGATGCATACGCAGATTCAGGTCATCGACCACCCGCGCCCAATCGGCATCTTCACGCAATTGCTCTTTCAGGAAACCAGCTTGTTGCGGCGTCCAGAACTCGGCATCGATGAGTTTTTGATCATCGGGCATAGGCGAATGACTGGTGATGAAATCGTCGATGGCTTTTTCGCTGGATTCCAGGCCTAGCTGGTCGAACAAGCCTTTCAAGTCGTGTATAGGTGAATCCATCTTCATCTCCTTGCTGGTCGCGCAGGTGCGAGATCTGAGGTGCGGCTGCATTGCATCTGAGGGCGCCGCGCTTCAGGCATTCGATAGCGATGTCCGAAATCAGGAATGAGCATAGACTGCGAATCGGCTGATCAGGCTTTCAAGGCACCTTGATCGACGGCGAGCTTCAAGGCCTGGGCGGCTTCACGGGCGGCGACGGCAGCAACGTCCGAGGTCTTGAACCAGCGATCCTTCTCGACCTGGTGATACGTCACCGTGGTCAGCGGTGGTTTGGCGCGCATGACAATGACCGCCTGGAATTCGCCTTCGATTTCTCTGGCTTCGCCCCGGATAAAAAATTCACCGATATCAAATTCCGTCACGTAGCAGCCTTCCCTTGGAAATGTCCTGTTGTGTTGAACGCCGTCCGACTTGGGAACGGGTTTCATTGGTTCGGCAGTATGGCAGTAGTTGCCTGCCGACGGCTGAGTTAAGTCGTCGGCATGACGAAACGTCTATGAGAAGGGACTGAGCGAAGCGCTCAGCGATGCAATTCGAGCTGGCGGGCGAGAGCACATGCTTCGTTGTGATCGCTGCGGAATCCTCTGACACGGCCAGTGGAAATTTCTTTGATGTGGAAGAACGCATTACCGGCCAGGACGACCTGAAAACGCGGTGTGGCAAGCGTTTCAGGGTCAAGTTCTGGGTGTTGAAACCCCGCCGCGTACAGCGTCGACGGGTTGCTTGAGTAAGGCGCAAGGGGGCGGGCGAAGTGTGTCAGGGTGCACATATGAAGTCCTTTTCGTTATTTTGCCGACGTGTGTACATCGTTTTGGGTAGTCTCGATGAGCATCGCTGCTCTAGAATCACCGTCACTGGTGGGCGATTGATGGTTATCTAAAGCAATTTTTTGCCGGCGATATGTCGGAAAAGTGCTTTTTTTAAAGAGTTTTTTCCCTAAGGTTGGTAATCCGTTTTTTCTGGCAGTCAGAAGGGCTTTTTCCTTCAACCTCTGACGAACTCCAGGCAAGACGACGCGAGTGACTTTCCATTAGTCTTCTTACGCCTCGCGATGAATGAGCCCTCTGCTCGTTTCAGGATTTCAACACGGGTCATTTGGCGACACCTTCGGCATTGCCGCTTTTTTCTGCTGTGCGCTGTTTGCAGGCGTGCGGCATCATTTTCAGATGTGGGGATGTTTCCTTGGCAGTAAGTAATCTCGATATGCATGCTTTGTTCGTGCTGGGTGATTTGCGCGCAAAGCTGGTCAAGCAGTTCCAGTCACGTTTTGTTTACATCACCGAACAGAACGCCGAAGGCATTTACATTGCCGAGATCGACACCGAATCAGCACTGGTGGTGGACGACAAGCCAGGCCTGAAACTTAAAGTCGGCGATCATTTCAGCGCTTCGGTTTTGCCCAGTCGCGAAGGTGGCAAGCTGGACATCAAGTTCCGCGAAATCAAACTGACGGTGTATGGCCTGGGCGATTACGCGTTCGTGACCACTGCCGACGGTCACGGGATCGTGTTCAAGGAAGGTCACAGCGTGGTGATGGTATTTGCCGCCCACCAACAATTGCAGGAAGGCCTGACCAAAACCCTGAAAGCCGTCACGGCCAAGGCCGCCAAGTGGCGCAAGGGTGAACTGGTGACCTTCAAGGCCAGCGAGTAATGCCCCTGACCCGCGCCGATTTTCACATACAGAACCAAGCCAGCGCCCAGGTGGAGGCCCAGCGACTGTTCGAGCAGAAGGCCATCTTGCAAGGGGCCTGGCTGGGGTGGGTGGCGTCGCAGATCTACACATTGCGCCCGGCGGAATACGCCAGCATGGTCAGAAGAGAGCTGGCGCGCTTGCAGGAAATTTCCGAAAAATAATCCTCGCCCCTCGAAAGCAGGAACCTCTACTACAGTCAGTTGACTGAGTATTTTGAGGCTTGCGGTCTTTATCAGGCCATCCTGCTATTGCTGTGAACAGCACGAGGTGCAAAAGCATGAACGGATTTCGACGGTTGCTGGCCACTGTTCTGGTCGCTTTCGGTCTGGGTTCGCCCATTCCGGTATTCGCCGCCCAGGCGCCGATCCACTTCGCCGACCTGAACTGGGAAAGCGGCAGTCTGATCACCGATATCCTGCGGATCATTGTCGAGAAGGGCTACGGGCTGCAGACCGATACCTTGCCGGGAACGACCATCACCCTGGAAACCGCCCTGGCCAACAATGACATTCAGGTCATTGGCGAAGAATGGGCCGGTCGCAGCCCGGTCTGGGTCAAGGCTGAAGCCGAAGGCAAAGTCGCGAGCCTTGGCGATACGGTCAAGGGCGCCACCGAAGGCTGGTGGGTGCCCGAATACGTGATCAAGGGCGATCCGGCCAAGGGTATCAAGCCGCTGGCACCCGGCTTGCGCAGTGTCAGTGACCTGCCGAAATACAAGGACGTGTTCAGTGACCCGGAAAGCCCGGGCAAGGGGCGCTTCCTCAACAGCCCGATCGGCTGGACCTCGGAGGTGGTCAACAAGCAGAAGCTCACGGCCTATGGTCTGAACGACAGCTATGTGAATTTCCGCAGCGGCTCCGGAGCGGCGCTGGATGCGGAAATCAGTTCGTCGATCCGTCGTGGCAAGCCGGTCCTGTTCTATTACTGGTCGCCTACGCCCTTGCTTGGGCGCTTCAAACTGGTTCAGCTGGAAGAGCCGCCGTTCGACGCTGAAGCCTGGAAAACCCTGACCGACGCCGACAACCCCAATCCGAAACCGACGCGCTCACTGCCCTCGAAACTGTCGATTGGCGTGTCCACACCGTTCCAGAAACAGTATCCGCAGATTGCCGAATTTTTCAGCAAGGTCGATTTCCCGATCGGCCCGTTGAACAAGGCGCTGGCTGATATGAGCGAGAAACACACTCCACCGCGTCAGGCGGCGGAGGCGTTCATGAAGGCGCACCCGGATGTGTGGCAGGCGTGGGTGCCGAAGGACGTGGCGGATAAAGTCTCCGCCGAGTTGAAATGATGGGTGCCGCTGATTTCACCGGACTGTAGGAGCCGGCTTGCTGGCGATGGCGGCCTTCAAATCGATGCAGAACGCTGGGGCCTCATCGCCGGCAAGCCGGCTCCTACAGTGGGTCGTGTTGTTCACCTTATTCAGGCCTGCCACAACACCCCTTGTAGGAGCCAACACCCCTTGTAGGAGCCAGCTTGCTGGCGATGGCGACCTCCAATTCGATGCAGAACGCTCGGGCCTCATCGCC
>NZ_AKJI01000180.1:0-4088 GCF_000282415.1 Pseudomonas sp. GM60 | reverse complement strand
GCAGGACCGGAGCGAGGGTATGGCGAGCATTAGCGAGCCACCGAACGAAAGGGGCAAGAGCCCTTGGTTACTTGGGGCTTTTCCAAGTGACTCGCCGTAAGGGCGAAACCAATAGAAGCCGTAACCGCAGGAATGGATATGTACACCCTCCAAAAACTGTCGCCTGACACAAAGCCTTCGCCGGCAAGCCAGTCTCACTCCTACAAGGATTGCCGTGTTCTGGGTGCAAATATCCCGCGCGGCTGGCCTGAGTGCTCAAGAAGGCCTAGAATTCCCGCATCTGTTAATTCCCAAGGTAGCCCTTTAATGTCCTTCGCTGAGCAACTAACCCGCCTGCAAGTCTTCCTCGACGCCGATGAACTGCATGACGAGGCGCTGGACTACGTGGCCGCCCACGGCTACCTCACCGCGCTGTCGATCTGTTCCGAAAGCGTTCCCGACCGTGAATGGATCGACGCCCTCTTCGCCGAAGAACCGCATTACGCCGATGACACCGAGCGTGAAGCCATCGAATCCACCCTGCTGGCCCTCAAGGCTCACATCGCCCGCCAACTGGCGTCCGATGAAGAGTTCGAGCTCCCATGCGAACTGGACCTCGGCGACGATCCGGACGATTCCGACCTGCGTGGCTGGTGCATCGGCTTCATGGAAGGCGTGTTCCTGCGCGAAGCGGCCTGGTTCGAAACCGCCGAAGACGAAGTCAGCGAAATGCTGCTGCCGATCATGGTCGGTTCGGGTCTTTTCGACGAGCAGCCCGAGTTCTCCGATATCGCAGCCGACGCCAACCTGATGGACGACATGATCGTGCAGATCCCGGAAGCCCTGACCGCGCTGTACCTGCTGTGCAACGCGCCAGACGAAAAACCGGCGATCCTCAAGCCACGTCACCACTAAGGTTTTGCCTATGGACAACCCCATAGGCAACCGCTCCCTGATGTTGCGTTACGTACTGCTGGCCATTGGCTGGCTGAGCGTAGCGCTGGGGGTGATCGGGATTTTCCTGCCGGTATTACCCACCACGCCCTTCCTGTTGCTGGCGGCTGCCTGTTTCGCCCGCAGCTCGCCGCGCTTTTACAACTGGCTGGTGGGACACCCACGGCTGGGTCCGTGGATTCGCGACTACCTCGATGGCAACGGCATTCCGCTCAAGGGCAAGGTCTACGCCATTGGTCTGATGTGGGTCAGCATTCTGTTGTCCTGCTACCTGGTGCCCCTGCCATGGGCACGCGGATTCATGCTGACCAGTGCCGTGCTGGTGACGATTTACATCCTCAAGCAGAAAACCCTGCATCGATCCTGAGTGTTCGTCCGCAATAAAAAACCCGCCATCCCTGTGTAAGGGATGGCGGGTTTGTTGCCTAAGGTTTCAGATCACACGGTGTCCACTTTCAACGAATGGTCATTCAACATCCCATTGATGATGGTCGCCGTATCCGCCCCGCCGGCAATCACCCCTCCCGCCCCCGGAGTCACGCCGTAATGGCTCGCAAGGTTCACACCCGCGAGCTCGATGGTCTGGTTCGGTAAAGCGCCGGCCATGCCGCTGACGTCGATGCTGGTGACCAGTGAATCACCGCTGCCGGTGACTTTGAAGTGCAGGTAGTCATCCAGCGACGCCGCGGTGCCGTTCTCCCCTTGCAACAATAGCGACAGGTCGAGTTTGTCGGTGCCCGGGGTGAAGTCGGTGACCACGTCGTGGCCGCTGTTGCCTTTGAGCCACTGGAAGGTGTCGGTGTCGGCACCACCGGTGAGGGTGTTGTTGCCGAGGCCGCCGATGAGCAAGTCATCGCCACCGCCACCGTTGAGCACGTCGTTGCCGAGGCCGCCGGTGATGATGTTGTTGTGGTTGTCGCCGGTCAGTTTGTCGTCGAAGTTGGAACCGGTGAGGTTTTCGATCGCGGTCAGGCTATCGGTGCCGGCACCCACGGTGTTTTGCGCGCCGAGCAGGCTCAGATCCACCTTGACCCCGGCGGAGGCATGGGCGTAGCTCGCGGTGTCGATACCGGTGCCGCCGTCGAGCAAGTCATTGCCCGCGCCGCTGTAGAGCAAGTCATTGCCGGCGCCACCGTGCAGCTCGTTGTTGCCTGCACCGGCGGTGAGCACATCGTTGCCATCGCCGGCGTTGATCACGTTGTTGCCGGTGCCCGCCACCAGCACATCGTCGTCCGCTGTGCCGGTCAGGGTGTGACCGTCCTGATAGCTGATGGTCACCGCTGCGCTGTCACTGCC
The DNA here is from genome assembly GCF_000282415.1 of Pseudomonas sp. GM60. Lineage (NCBI taxonomy): Bacteria > Pseudomonadati > Pseudomonadota > Gammaproteobacteria > Pseudomonadales > Pseudomonadaceae > Pseudomonas > Pseudomonas sp. GM60. Next base: position 1,859 of record NZ_AKJI01000180.1, on the reverse strand, counting down.
ACCATGGTTGTCGCCGGCGACGTAAGCGCCGTGATAGTCCAGGGTGGTGCTGTGGGCGCCGGAGTAGTCGACGGTCAGGATCAGTTGGTAATTTTCCGCGCCTTTGCCGTTGCCCTGCCCGCCGTCATCGATGTTGGTGATGTGGATCTGGTAGGTGCCGTCCACTGCGGCAGTGATGGTCTGGCCATCGCCGATGCCGATGAACGCGCCGCCGTTGACCGAGTACTCCAGGGTGACGTGACCGGCCGCCAGGTTGTGATCGAGGTTCAGGGTTTCACCCTGTTTGAGGGTAACGGTGATGCGATCCTCGTCATTGGTGTTGTTGTTTTTGACTTCGCCCAACGCCCCGCTGACCACCAGTACCGCGGTCATGGCTGCGGTGTTGGCGACGAATGCGCTGCGGGCGATGGTCACCGATTGAGCGTTGTTGCCGGTGAAACTGTAGTTCTGGTTGCTGCCGGTAAAGTCCGCGCCTTTGACAATCCAGCCGGTATTGAAGGTGGTTGGCGATGCGGTGAGCGGATCGCCGTTGGGGTCGGTGTCGTTGGCCAGCAACAGCTCGCCAGGTACCACGATATTGCCCGACAGCACGTTGGTGATGACGTGATCATCGACCGCCACCGGGGGCGCATTCGGAACGACCTTGACCACCAGGGTCGAGCTGGCCAGGTCACCGTCGTTGTCGCTGACCGTGTAGCCGATGTTTTCGGTGATCACCACCGACGTGGATTTTTGCGAGGTGTAGGTGTATTCGCCGGTGTCGAGGTTCACCACGAGGGTGCCTTTGCCGTCGGTGGCAATGCTCAGGGTGTTATTGGCCGTGTTGAAAGTGCCGTGGTTGGCGCCGCCGCTGAAGTTCAGCGCACCCTGGTTGTTGTCGCCTTTGGGGTCATAGGTGTAAGTGGTGCCGTCGACCGTGATGGCTTTGATGAAACCGCCATCGGCACCGAACGTACCGCCCTCGCCCAGCAGCGAACCGGTGACCGGCGCACCGACCACAGTGCCCGACAGTACCGAGTTGAGCTGGCCGAGTTCGTTGACGATGACGGCGTTGGTATTGGTGCCATTGCCAAGGCCGGCGCTGCCGTCATAGGCCAGCGGATCGAGGTTGGATTGGGCGACCCCGTTGGCGAGGCCGACCGCGTAGTTCTTGATGTGATTCTCTTCGAGGAATGCTTTCCAGGCCGCTTCCTCCGAAGGATCGATCGCGCCTTCGTTGGGTTTGCCGTCAGAGAAGAAATAGCCGACGTTCTGCGCCCCGGTCAGTTTGCCGCTGGTGTCGAACGCCGTTTGCGCCACCGTCACGGCCGCATCGTAGTTGGTGTTACCGCCCGCCGACAGGCCGGTGATGATTGACTTGGCGGTCTCCACATCGACCCAGACCGAGGTCTTGTCGGAGGCGCCGCTGCTGAAGGTGACGATCTGCACTTTCACATCGCCCAGATCGTCGTACTTGTCGAGCAACGCGCTGATGGCCTGTTTGGCCAACGCAAGGCGCGACAGGCCATCCACGCCGGAAGCGTCCCCCATACTGCCGGACACATCAATCACCAGCAGCAGGTTGGAATCGATGTCCGCAGCAACCACTGAACGCTCCGAGGCAACCGCTTTGGGCACGTCATCAACGATGTTGACCTTGATCGTGCTGGTGACGGTGTTGCCCAGGGCATCGGTGGCCTGGTAGGTGAAGCTTTCGCTCAGGGTATTGGCGCCGTTATCCGCATGCGGCGTGGTGCTGGCCGGCGAGGTCAGGGTGTAGGTGTAGGTGCCGTTGGGGTTGAGCGCAATTTGCCCGTAAGCGCCGGTGGCACTGCCGACCAAGGTGTAGGTGATCGCACCCGACGCGCCGCTGACCGAAC
>NZ_AKJI01000179.1:0-4422 GCF_000282415.1 Pseudomonas sp. GM60 | reverse complement strand
CCGAACGAAAGGGGCAAGAGCGCTTGGTTACTTGGCGCTCTTCCAAGTGACCCGCTGTAAGAGCGGAACCAATAGCCGCCGTTACCGAAGAAACGGATATGCACACACCCAGCAGCATCACCGCATAAAGCGAACAATCACCACTGCACACCGCTAGTCTCGATCCACTGCTGAATCGACTCCCGCTTCGGCGCCCAGCCCAGCAACACACGAGCATTGACCGCGCGCACGCGGCTATTCGAGCCAATGGCAAAGCGCGCCCAATCCCCCAACTCGGCGATCGCCTCATCCGCCGGCCAGCTCTGAATCGCCCCGCCAAAACCCAACGACTTGCTGATCGACGTCGCAATCTCGATAAACGAAGCCTCGCCATTCTCGGCAAAGAACAACGAAGCAGAAGGCGCCTTCTCGATAGCCAGACGATACAACTCCGCCAGGTCTTCGATGTGCACGTTGGACCAGCGATGCACCCCGGCCCCCATGTAAGCCCCCGCGCCATACTTGCGCGATTGAGCGAACAGTTTCGGCAGTTGATCGCTTTTCGCCGGCACGCCCAACGTCTCGCCATAAATCATGGTCGGGCAGAACACGATGCTGCGAATACCCAGCTCAACGCCGGCATTACGCACCAGCTGATTGATCTCGACCCGGTCCTTGCGGATGTCCATCGGCGTGAACGGCGTTTCATCAGTGAAGATGTCCGGGCGTTCATAGGCGCCACGAGCATCATCACCGACCACGCTCGAACCGGAGGTGTGCAACAGCACTTTTCCGCTGCCGCTCAGGGCGCTGATAAACGTTTCCACCGAAGCACGATGGTCGGAGTTGGCGGCGTTGACCACCGCGTCGGCAGCGCGCGCCTGTTCGCTGAGAATATAAGCGTCATCGAGGGTGCCGAGTACCGGGGTGATGCCCAGTGCCTGCAACGCTGCGCGGTGTTCCGGGTTACGCACCAGGCCGCTGACTTCATGGCCCGCATCCACCAGGTATTTGGCCACGGAACCGCCGATGTAACCGGTCACGCCGGTAACGAAAATTTTCAATGGATTATCTCCCTTGCATCTTTGAGTTATGCCCGGCCTCGCATTAAATGGAAGGCGCAGGTATTCCTGGTCAAGGAATCCGGTCACGATACGATCCACTCCGTATATGAGCTAGACTGCTGGAACTACAAGTATCTGTGAATCAAGTTCATGCTAACGATCAAAGACATCAATCGCTCCGGCGAGATGGAAGTGTTCACCCGGGTCGTCAACGCAGGCACCTTCTCTGAAGCCGCACGACGCCTGGACATGTCGCCCTCGGCGGTCAGCAAACTGATTGCGCGTCTTGAGGCACGCTTGGGTGCGCGCTTGTTGCATCGTTCGACGCGGCGTCTGGAGCTCACGGCGGAAGGCGAGCGGTTCAACAACGAATGCCTGCGGATTCTCGAACTGATCGATTCCGCCGAGCGAGATATCGCCAACGTGACCCGGCCTAGCGGGCTGATTCAGGTAAATGCCAACCTGCCGTTCGGTCTGCATTGCCTGTTGCCGCTGCTGCCGGATTTTCTTGCGGCCTACCCGGACATCACGCTGAACGTCGAGCTGACCGACACCGTAGTGGACCTGCTGGAGCGACGCGCGGATGTCGCGATCCGAACCGGCCCGATGAGAGAGTCGAGCCTGGTCCAGCGACGCCTGGGTGAAAGCCGCAAGATCACCGTGGCCTCACCGGGTTACCTCGCCCGCTGGGGACAGCCGAAAACCCTGGAGGAGTTGCAGCGGCATAACCGCCTCAGTTTTGGTTTTCATCGCCATTCCCAGGCCTGGGTTTTTCGCGGCGCTGACGCTCAACGCATCGAGATCGAGCCCAAGGGCAATGTCCTGCTCAGTGACGGCGAGAGCATGCGTCAGTCGGCGCTGGCCGGATTAGGGATCGCCCGGCTGGCGAATTTCCACATCAGCGCCGACATCGAAGCGGGGCGTCTGGTACCGCTGCTGGAGGCATTCGACAGTGGTGAAACCGAGGCGATTCACGCCGTGTTCATCGGTCCGGGGCAGCAATTGCCCCATCGCGTACGGGTGTTCATTGATTTTCTGCTGGAGCGAATCGGGCCGCAGTTGACCTCGCCCTGATTGCAACACAACCCCGCGGTTTCGGTTTTTTGCTGAATCAGTCTTCAGCAACCCTTGAAAGTCTTCACGCCAGGCCTGGGGCACGATTGTCCGTATAACAACAAACCAGGGCTGTTCATGGACTATCAACTGACTGGAAAAACCGCGCTGATCACCGGCGGCGCGACGGGGATCGGCAAGGCCATCGCCCAGCGTTTCATCCTTGAAGGCGTCAACGTGGTCATCAGCGGGCTGTTGGCGGAAGAGGTCGACGCAGCCGTCGCAGAACTGGGTGAGTGCAGCAAAGGGCTGGTGGCAGACTTGACCCAGGAAGGCGCGGCGGAACGTCTGGTGGCCTTGGCCCTTGAGTCCGGGCCGATTGATTTCCTGATCAACAATGTCGGCATCTTCGAGGTCCGGGACTTTTTCGAAACGGACGACGCCCAGTGGTTTCATTACTTCAACGTCAATGTCATGAGCGGTGTGCGCATGACGCGTCTGGTCATGAAGCAGATGCTCGAACGCGGGCACGGTTCGATTGTGTTTATCAGCAGTGAATCCGCGGTCAAGCCACAGCCGTGGATGGTTCATTACGGCGCGATGAAAACCTGCCTGCTGGGGATTTCCCGAGCGTTGGCCGAACTCACCAAAGGCACCGCCGTGCGGGTCAACTCGATCCTGCCGGGGCCGACCTACACCGAGGCGGTCAAGCGTTACCACCGCGAAATCGCTGCCGAGAAAGGCATCACCCCGCAGCAGGTGGTCCACGATTACTTTGACGATACCGAACCGACGTCGTTGATCCGGCGCATGATCGAGCCTGAAGAAGTGGCCTGCAGCGTGCTGCATCTGGCGGCGTCACCGGCGCTCAATGGCATGGCCATGCGCGTCGAGGGCGGCACCATTCGCTCGATTCTATAAGGGGTCGCATCCCTGCGAACCGGTACGCGTTAAAGCAGCGGAATGCTGTAGTTCACGATCAAACGGTTCTGATCCTGATCACGGCTCGCTTCGCTGTTGGACTTGCCGTTGCGCCAGCCAAACCCGACACCCTTGAACGCGCCGGATTGAATCGTGTAATCCAGGCCGAAATCCCGTTCCCATTCCTTCTGGGTGTCGCCGGTGACGGTCTTGATGTTATCGCCGCTGAGGTAGATGACCGAAGCCTTCAAACCAGGCACACCCATACCGGCGAAGTCATACGCATACTGACCGAAAGACGTGCGCTCGCCCGCGCGGGTGAAGGTCTGGATCAGGCGGTCGGTGTACAGGTAAAGGCTGGCGCCGCCCGCACCTTTGTTGGGCAGGTTGCCCTGGCTGAGCTGGGTGAAGTTGCTGCCGCTGGAGACGCTTTGATAACCGGCGGTGAGTGCATGGGCACCGACGGTGTAGATCAGTGCAGCGCTCCAGGTCCGGTTGTCGATTTCGCCATCGGCGCCTTCGGTGTAGCCGCTGATTCGGTAGCCGGACGTGCCTGAGCTGTTGGCGCCGGACGAATCGGTCTTGAAGTAGCGCAGGTCGGTTTTCAGCGATTGATTGTCCGAGATCGCCAGCGTGTGCAACAGGCCGAAAAACTGCTGGGTGTAATAGTTGTCGAGGTTGGCGTAGTAATACTGGGCGGTCAGGTCCTTGGTGATTTTCCAGTCGCCGCCGGCGAAGTCGAAGGCGTTGCTTTCACGGGTGCCGCCGGTGGCCGCCAGGCCTGTCCGGTCGCTTGAGCCACGGCCCGTTGCATGTTCGATGCGGCCACCTGTGAGGGTCAGGTCCTTGAATTCGCTTGAAGTGATCTGGCCGCCGTCGAATGTCTGTGGCAGCACGCGCCCGTCGTTGGACACCAGGATCGGCAGTTTCGGCATCAGCGTGCCCAGGCGCAGCTCGGTTTTCGAGACCTTGACCTTGCCGGTCAACCCCAGCCGGCTCCATTCATCGACTGCGCTGTTGTCGCTGTCCGACGGAATCATGCTGCTGCCGACGTGGCGTCCTTTGCCGCTGTCCAGCGTGATCCCCATCAGCCCGAGCGCATCGACACCAAAGCCGACCATGCCGTCGGTGTAACCCGACTTGAAGTCGAGCATGAAACCCTGCGCCCACTCCTCGGTTTTCGACGGCGCGGCCGGGCCGTCGCGGTTGTCGTTGTTGAAGTAGAAATTCCTCATCCCCAGGGTTGCCTTGCTGTCACTCAGGAAATCGGCGTGGGCCTGGGTGCTCAGTGCAATGGCGCCCAGCGCCAGGGTTACAACGGTGTTCTTGTTGCTCATGTAAATCGCCCCTTTTTTTGTAGTTTTTGAATTCAGGAGGGTGGCTCCCGCCGTGACAGGCGGGGGCG
>NZ_AKJI01000178.1:0-10315 GCF_000282415.1 Pseudomonas sp. GM60 | reverse complement strand
AAAGCCTTCGCGGGCAAGCCTCGCTCCTACAGGAAACACCGCGCCCCGTAGGAGCGAGGCTTGCCCGCGAAGAATCCACCTCGGTTCCGAGTTGAGAACCCTTGCCAATTGACGCCCAACCCCCGCCCATGCTCTCCTACACACCTTGTTACGGGTGCCCTTCACAGGGTGAAACGGGAAACCGGTGATTCATGTGCTTTACTCAAAGCCATGTCAGTCCGGTGCTGCCCCCGCAACGGTAAGCGAGCGAAGCGTCAGATCCACTGTGCCAGCAGTTCGGCATGGGAAGGTGACGCTTGCAGGTTTCGGCTGACGCCAAAGCCCCTCGTGAGCCCGGAGACCGGCCCGCAACACAAAGTGACGATTACGTTCACTGAATAACAAACCCGCGGTGGGCGGGCGCTGTTTGAATCTCTGCGAGCCCGATTCGCAGGGGTCTTCCATGCGCTCTATTCACCCGCTGACAGACCAGAGGGAAGCGCCATGTCGATCATCAGCAGCACCGGCCACACATCCGCCAGCACCACCACGACCACCCTGGCTCAACGCCTGACCGCCGCCCTCTGCGCGTCGATCCTTGGCGCGTGCCTGGTGTATTTCGCCGGTTTCTCGCACATCGAAGCGGTGCACAACGCTGCGCACGATACCCGTCACAGCTCCGCCTTCCCGTGCCATTGAGACCTGTCGACATGATCAAGCGTATTGCGCAAACCGCAGGTTTCACAGGGCTGCTGGCCGCCCTGTTGCTGACCCTGCTGCAAAGCTTCTGGGTCGCTCCGCTGATTCTGCAGGCCGAGACTTACGAAAAATCCGAGCCGGCCGCTGTTGAAGTTCATGAACACGCCGCCGGTGCCGCCGCTCACACCCACGATGCAGAAGCCTGGGAGCCGGAAGACGGCTGGCAGCGCGTGCTGTCGACAACTGGCGGCAACCTGGTAGTGGCTGTCGGTTTCGCCCTGATGCTCGCGGGCCTCTACACGCTGCGCTCGCCGACCAAAACCTCGCAGGGCTTGCTCTGGGGCCTGGCCGGTTACGCGACGTTTGTACTGGCACCGACCCTCGGCCTGCCGCCGGAACTGCCGGGCACTGCTGCGGCTGACCTGGCACAACGGCAAATCTGGTGGATCGGCACTGCAGCGTCCACCGCAGTCGGCATCGCGCTAATCGCTTTCAGCCGCCACTGGCTGATGAAGCTCCTGGGCGTGGCGATTCTCGCCGTCCCTCACGTGATCGGTGCACCACAACCGGAAGTGCACTCGATGCTCGCGCCGCAAGCCCTGGAAACGCAATTCAAAATCGCTTCGCAGCTGACCAACCTCGGATTCTGGCTGGCCCTGGGCCTGATCAGCGCCTGGTTGTTCCGCCGCAAAAGCGATGGTCAATACCACGCATGAGCGACACCAGCACAGCGCCGACGTTAGTGGTCGGCCTGGGCTGCCAGCGCGGCTGCCCCGTCAGCACGCTTCGGGCGTTACTCGATCTGGCATTACAGGCGCATCAAATCGGACTTCAGCAGATTACGGCGTTGGCCAGCATCGACCTGAAACGTGATGAACCAGGCCTGATCGAGCTTGCCGCACAACTCGAATTGCCGCTGACGTACTTCAGCAGTGAACAACTGAAAGATTACAAACCGCGACTCAGCCACCATTCGGACATCGCTTTTGAGCGCACCGGCTGCTACGGCGTAGCAGAAAGCGCCGCCCTCGCCCTTGCCGAACAACTGACCCAGGCGCCGGCAAAACTGCTGATTTCCCGACAAAAGTATGCCCAGGCGACCCTGGCATTGGCCTGCGCCGCGCAAAATCCCCGATAATCCTCGCCTTCGATCATGAGCAATCTTCATCTGAAGCCTTGCCCGGCCCCTTTTTTGACAGGAAACGACGATGACCGTCTATTTCATTGGCGCAGGTCCCGGCGACCCGGAACTGATCACCGTCAAAGGCCAGCGGCTGATTCGCAGCTGCCCGGTGATCATCTACGCCGGTTCACTGGTGCCCGCCGCCGTACTGGAAGGCCACAACGCCGAACAGGTGGTCAACAGCGCCGAACTGCACCTGGAACAGATCATCGAGCTGATCAAAACCGCCCATGCCAACGGCCAGGATGTGGCGCGGGTGCATTCCGGCGATCCGAGCCTGTATGGCGCGATTGGCGAGCAGATTCGTTACCTGCGCGAACTCGATATTGCGTTTGAAATCATTCCCGGTGTTACCGCGACGGCGGCGTGTGCGGCGCTGTTGGGTGCGGAGCTGACGCTGCCGGACGTGTCACAGAGCGTGATCCTGACCCGCTACGCCGACAAGACCGCGATGCCGGCCGGTGAAGAGCTGGGCAGCCTGGCGCAGCATGGGGCGACCATGGCCATTCATTTGGGGGTGAATCACCTGGAGAAAATCCTGGTTGAATTGCTGCCGCATTACGGCGCGGACTGCCCGATTGCGGTGATTCACCGGGCGACCTGGCCGGATCAGGATTGGGTGGTGGGGACGATTGCGGATATTGCCGGGAAGGTTGAGGCGAAGGGGTTTCGGCGCACGGCGTTGATTCTGGTGGGCCGGGTGTTGGGCAGCGATCATTTCAGTGAGTCGTCGCTGTATCGTGCCGGGCATGCGCATTTGTATCGGCCATAGCGGCCTCTTCGCGAGCAAGCCCGCTCCCACATTGGACCGCGTTCTCATGTTGAACTTGGTCCAATGTGGGAGCGGGCTTGCTCGCGAAGGCGTCCTTGAATTTAACGCATAAAAAAACGGCGCTCACGGGGCGCCGTTTTTCATGTCGCAGCGAACACCTTACTTAGTAGTAGGCGTTTTCTTTCTGCGTGTGGTCAGTCACGTCACGAACACCCTTGAGCTCGGGAATGCGCTCGAGCAAGGTGCGCTCGATGCCTTCACGCAGGGTGACGTCTGCCTGGCCGCAGCCCTGGCAACCGCCGCCGAACTTCAGAACGGCAATGCCGTCATCGACCACATCGATCAGGCTGACCTGACCGCCGTGGCTCGCGAGCCCCGGGTTGATTTCGGTTTGCAGGTAGTAGTTGATGCGCTCGTTGATCGGGCTGTCGGCGTTGACCATCGGGACTTTGGCGTTAGGCGCCTTGATGGTCAGCTGGCCGCCCATGCGGTCGGTGGCGTAGTCGACAACCGCATCGTCCAGGAAAGCTTCGCTGAACGAGTCGATGTAAGCAGTGAAGCTTTTCAGCCCCAGCGCAGTGTCTTCGGGTTTTTCTTCGCCCGGCTTGCAATAAGCAATGCAGGTTTCGGCGTACTGGGTGCCAGGCTGGGTGATGAAGACGCGGATGCCGATGCCCGGGGTGTTCTGCTTGGAGAGCAGATCAGCCAGGTAATCGTGGGCGGCGTCGGTAATGGTAATAGCGGTCATGGAAACTCCTCGCAGGCTTGGGCGCAGTTTACGCCAATCATCGCGCCGCACAAAGTCCTAGTATTTTTGTCGGGAAAGATTACGACAATACCTCTGCCTAATGTAGGAGCGAAGCTTGCTCGCGAAGGTGTGTCAGGCGACAGGTATGTAGCTGATACACCTTCGCGAGCAAGCTTCGCTCCTACGTTAGATAGGGGGATTCAGAGGTTTTCGTAGCGGTTCATGTCCAGCACGCCCTCTTCCACCGGATCGGTTTCATGGACGTACCGGCTCAGGTCATGGAAGTAGAACCAGAATTGCGGATGACTGCGGCGAATCCCCCAGCGTTCGACGATTTTCTCGAAGCGATTGGCATCCTTGGCGTTTTCCATCGCCTCGACAAAGGCTGGCACCTGATCGGCGGGAATGTTGAACATGAAGTTCGGATAGGTGCTGAGCACTCCCGGAAAAATGGTCAGCGTGTCGAGCCCCGGCTGATAACGCAGCGACTCACCGAGCAGGAATGCGACGTTGCTGTGCGCGCGGTTGCGCAACAGGCTATAAACCTCGCGTTTGCCGCTCGCGGCTTCGATACGCAACATCGTCGCTTCCGGCAGTTGATCAATGACCTTCAGCCCGGCGGCGGGCCGTGAGGCCAGGCGACTCAAGGCCTGCTCGGCGCTCTGCAAATCCGGGTCGATGTTCGGCCGCGAGCAATAGGCCCCGTCGCAGCGATTGATCGGATCGGGCTTGGCATTGAGCTCGCCGTAACGGGCCAGCAATTGCATGGAAAAGTCGCGTTTCGGGTCTTTTTCGTCGAGGTTCAGTGCCGTTGGCTTGTCGTTGTCGATGGCCTCGTAATCCAGCCACATCTTGAATTTGCCGCTGCTCTGGTACCAGTCGTCGAGATAGTCGTCGCGTGAATCGGCGGGCATCAGGCGCAGGAAGTTCTGCTCGGCGCCATTACGGATCAGGTCGAAATACAGGCGCGTCTGCGCTTGATGGGAAACGTTGCCGTACACGTCAAAGTTGACCGCCAACTGATAATACGTGCGCTCCAGCAACGGGAAATCGAACAGCCACATCGTTTGCGGCACATCGCCGATCAGGCCCTTGTTCACCGAGGCGCTGTCGAAATGCCGGAAGATGGTCAGCAGCGCGTTGTCGTTGCCGGCCCACAAAGTCGACCAGCTCGGCGCGGGCGCGTCGGCGTAGTTGTCGCGGCGCAGCACTTCGTACTCGTTACGTTTGTCGCGATAGTCATGCCACAGGCTCAGCACGCTGCCGACATCGTCGTTCTGCCCCGGCATGGCCAGTGACGGCGTGGCCTGGCCGCGGTAGATCGGGTCGATGATGTAGAGATCGTGTTCCGGCGCCTGGAACAGCGCCCAGAAGTTATCGCGAATCACATCCGTGGCGATCTGCCCACGGCACACCGGCCCGCGGATAAACGTGCGCACGAAGTATTCGGCGTTATCGAGCATGAACTGATAGCGCGCCTGCGCCGGAATCGCCTCGAACGTGGCAAACGGATTGGCCCGGCGCTCCGGACCGTAGCCCGGCAAGGCATTGGCCTGCCAGTTGCCGTTGTAGAACAGGCTTTTGACCCGCGCCATCTTCGCCGCGCTCAGCGGGTAGGTGATGTGGGTCTTCTGCACGATCACGCCCTGCACCGGCCACAAGCGGTAATACACCTGCGTGCCCGGATCGTCATTCGGGCGGCGGGTGTTGATCAGGTCAATCGGCTGGCCGGTCGGCGTGCGCGAACGCACCCATTGGAAGAAATGTCCCGGCTCACCGTCCTTGAAGTAAATGTGGGCAAGGAACCAGTGCTCGAACAACCAGCGCCCCACCAGGCTCTGCCGGGCGCCCGGCGAGTTGAGCAGGTTTTCCCACTGCACCACCTGCAAGGCTTCTTTCGCCGAAGGCACCAGGCCTTGTTCATCGATCGGCGCACCCGAGGCCAGCCAGCGTTGCAGCGTCTGGTACTGCTGATCGGTCAGGCCGGTGACCGCCAGCGGCATGCCTTCCTTCGGATGAGCGCCCGCGTAACCGTCGAACTCGGCCGGCATCGCGCACATGTTTTCACGATTGAGGCCCAGGACGATGTCTTCCGGCAATTTGGCATTGGGCGTCAGAGGCGTTTTGTGACCCAGTTCCAGCATCCGCGCCATCAACGCAGCCTGGCTGCCCTGGGCGTCGAGTACTGGATAGAAGCCCTTTTGCTGCCAGGCGTGCTTGCCGAAGGCGTCATAAAACAACCGGGTCGGCGCGGCCGCCTGGCTGCGGTCGCCGTCGTAAACCGGGACTTTCGACGCGCCGCGCGCCGCGCCTTCGCCGCTGCCCAGGTTGAGCTGACAGGCGGCGTCATTGCAGGCATGGCAGGCCACGCACTTTTCGGTGAAGATCGGTTGGATGTCGCGGGTGTAGGAAATGGCAGCGGAAGGCGCCAGGCCCTGCGCCACGGCGCCCCAGCTTAAAAACAGCAGTACGCTGCTGATGACGACGCGATACGACATGTCCCTGTTCCCGATCCTTGAAAAAACGCAGCGATTCTACCGGGACAGCGCCCAGACCAACATGAGCGATATTCATGCAATTCCCCGACATGCTCTAAAACCGCACAGGTTTGCTATGATTCCGCCCCTTCGTCATGGTCTTTCCGAGTAGTCCCAATGTCCGATCGCAGTGTTCGCCTTCAAGCCCTCAAGCACGCCCTCAAAGAGCGCATTCTGATTCTCGATGGCGGCATGGGCACGATGATCCAGAGCTACAAGCTCGAGGAACAGGATTACCGTGGCAAACGCTTTGCCGACTGGCCAAGCGATGTCAAAGGCAACAACGACCTGTTGGTGCTGACGCGCCCGGACGTGATCGGTGGCATCGAAAAAGCCTACCTGGATGCCGGCGCTGACATCCTGGAAACCAACACCTTCAACGCCACGCGGATTTCCATGGCCGACTACGGCATGGAAGAACTGGCCTACGAACTGAACGTAGAAGGCGCTCGCCTGGCCCGCAAGATCGCCGATGCGAAGACCCTCGAGAACCCGGACAAGCCGCGCTTCGTCGCCGGCGTGCTCGGCCCGACCAGCCGCACCTGCTCGCTGTCCCCGGACGTGAACAACCCCGGCTATCGCAACGTGACCTTCGATGAACTGGTGGAAAACTACACCGAGGCCACCAAAGGCCTGATCGAAGGCGGCGCCGACCTGATCCTGATCGAAACCATTTTCGACACCCTGAACGCCAAAGCCGCGATCTTCGCCGTACAAGGGGTGTTCGAAGAGTTGGGCATCGAGCTGCCGATCATGATTTCCGGCACCATCACCGACGCCTCCGGCCGTACCCTTTCCGGCCAGACTACCGAAGCGTTCTGGAACTCCGTGGCCCACGCCAAACCGATTTCGGTCGGCCTGAACTGCGCCCTCGGCGCCAGCGAACTGCGCCCGTACCTGGAAGAGCTGTCGAACAAGGCCGGCACCCACGTTTCGGCGCACCCGAACGCCGGCCTGCCGAACGAATTCGGCGAGTACGACGAACTGCCGTCGCAAACCGCCAAGGTCATCGAAGAATTCGCCCAAAGCGGCTTCCTGAACATCGTCGGCGGTTGCTGCGGCACCACGCCGGGCCATATCGAAGCCATCGCCAAAGCCGTGGCCGGTTATGCACCGCGTGAAATCCCGGACATTGCGAAGGCTTGCCGCCTCTCCGGCCTGGAGCCGTTCACCATCGATCGCAGCTCGTTGTTCGTCAACGTCGGCGAGCGCACCAACATCACCGGCTCGGCCAAATTCGCCCGCCTGATCCGTGAAGACAACTACACCGAAGCCCTGGAAGTCGCCCTGCAGCAGGTCGAAGCCGGCGCCCAGGTGATCGACATCAACATGGACGAAGGGATGCTCGATTCGAAGAAGGCCATGGTGACCTTCCTCAATCTGATTGCCGGCGAACCGGACATCTCCCGCGTACCAATCATGATCGACTCCTCGAAGTGGGAAGTGATCGAAGCCGGCCTGAAATGCATCCAGGGCAAGGGCATCGTCAACTCGATCAGCATGAAAGAAGGCGTCGAGCAATTCATCCATCACGCCAAGCTGTGCAAGCGCTATGGCGCTGCAGTCGTCGTGATGGCCTTCGACGAAGCCGGCCAGGCCGACACCGAAGCGCGCAAGAAAGAGATCTGCAAACGCTCCTACGACATTCTGGTCAACGAAGTCGGCTTCCCGCCGGAAGACATCATCTTCGACCCGAACATCTTTGCCGTGGCCACCGGTATCGAAGAACACAACAACTACGCTGTGGACTTCATCAACGCCTGCGCCTACATCCGCGACGAACTGCCGTACGCGCTGACCTCGGGCGGCGTGTCGAACGTGTCGTTCTCGTTCCGCGGCAACAACCCGGTGCGTGAGGCGATTCACTCGGTGTTCCTGCTGTATGCGATCCGCAACGGCCTGACCATGGGTATCGTCAACGCCGGCCAACTGGAGATCTACGACCAGATCCCGGTGGAATTGCGCGACGCCGTCGAAGACGTGATCCTCAACCGCACCCCGGAAGGCACCGACGCCCTCCTCGCCATCGCCGACAAGTACAAGGGCGACGGCAGCGTCAAGGAAGCCGAGACCGAAGAGTGGCGCGGCTGGGAGGTCAACAAGCGCCTGGAGCACGCACTGGTCAAGGGCATCACCACGCACATCGTCGAAGACACCGAAGAATCCCGCCAGTCGTTCGCCCGCCCGATCGAAGTGATCGAAGGCCCGCTGATGTCCGGCATGAACATCGTCGGCGACCTGTTCGGCGCCGGCAAAATGTTCCTGCCACAGGTGGTGAAATCCGCTCGCGTGATGAAGCAGGCCGTGGCCCACTTGATCCCGTTCATCGAACTGGAAAAAGGTGACAAGCCGGAAGCCAAGGGCAAGATCCTGATGGCCACGGTGAAAGGCGACGTGCACGACATCGGCAAGAACATTGTCGGCGTGGTACTCGGCTGCAACGGTTACGACATCGTCGACCTCGGCGTGATGGTGCCGGCCGAGAAGATCCTGCAAGTGGCCAAGGAGCAGAAGTGCGACATCATCGGCCTGTCCGGCCTGATCACGCCGTCGCTGGATGAAATGGTCCACGTCGCCCGCGAAATGCAGCGCCAGGACTTCCACCTGCCGTTGATGATCGGCGGCGCGACCACCTCCAAGGCACACACGGCGGTGAAGATCGAGCCCAAGTACAGCAACGACGCGGTGATCTACGTGACCGACGCCTCCCGCGCCGTGGGCGTGGCGACGCAGTTGCTGTCCAAGGAATTGAAAGCCGGTTTCGTCGAGAAGACCCGTCTGGAATACATCGACGTTCGCGAACGCACTGCCAACCGCAGCGCCCGCACCGAACGCCTGAGCTACCCGGCAGCCATCGCCAAGAAGCCGCAGTTCGACTGGAGCACCTACGCGCCGGTCAAACCGACGTTCACCGGTTCCAAAGTGCTGGACAACATCGACCTCAAAGTCCTGGCCGAATACATCGACTGGACGCCGTTCTTCATCTCCTGGGACCTGGCCGGCAAGTTCCCGCGCATCCTCACGGATGAAGTGGTCGGTGAAGCCGCCACCGCGCTGTACGCCGATGCCCAGGAAATGCTCGCCAAACTGATCGACGAAAAACTGATCAGCGCCCGCGCAGTGTTCGGCTTCTGGCCAGCCAACCAGGTGCGTGACGACGACATCGAAGTCTACGGCGATGACGGCAAGCCATTGGCCAAGCTGCATCACCTGCGTCAGCAGATCATCAAGACCGACGGCAAGCCGAACTTCTCCCTGGCCGACTTCGTTGCACCGAAGGACAGCGAAATCACCGACTACGTGGGTGGCTTCATCACCACCGCCGGCATCGGTGCCGAGGAAGTGGCCAAGGCGTATCAGGACGCCGGCGACGACTACAACTCGATCATGGTCAAGGCCCTGGCCGACCGTCTGGCCGAAGCCTGCGCCGAATGGCTGCACCAGCAGGTTCGTAAGGATTACTGGGGTTATGCCAAGGACGAGACGCTGGACAACGAGGCGTTGATCAAAGAGCAATACACCGGCATCCGCCCTGCTCCGGGCTACCCGGCGTGCCCCGATCACACCGAGAAGGCCGCGCTGTTTGCGCTGCTCGACCCCGAAGCCGCCGAAATGCGCGCCGGCCGCAGCGGCGTGTTCCTCACTGAACACTACGCGATGTTCCCGGCGGCAGCGGTCAGCGGCTGGTACTTCGCTCACCCGCAGGCGCAGTACTTCGCAGTGGGCAAGATCGACAAGGATCAGGTGCAGAGCTACACCTCGCGTAAAGGTCAGGAGTTGAGCGTGACCGAACGCTGGTTGGCGCCGAACCTGGGTTACGACAACTAACCACTCTTCGCGCTGAGCATCGCCTCTGTAGGAGCGAGGCTTGCCCGCGAAGAACGATGACGCGGTTTTCCTGTAGGACTACGGTGGCTTCTTCGCGGGCAAGCCTCGCTCCTACAGGATCCGGTTGGAATGTCTATGCTTACGATTCACACACAAGTGACGAGGGGTTTATGGACGATCCAGTCGACAACAAGCCGCCTACTTTCTGGCAAATGCTGCACAGCGTGATGGCGGCAGCTTTTGGTGTGCAAAGCGGAAAGAACCGCGCGCGGGATTTCACCCACGGCAAGCCGAGTCATTTCGTGATTCTGGGGATTCTGTTCACGGCGGTGTTTGCGTTGACGCTCTACGGCATCGTGCAACTGGTGATCATGCTGGCCGGGGTTTAGCGCATCAGGGTTTGCAGGCTGAACGGATAACGATAGGACACAGGCCGGCCCTTGGCCGACATTCGGCGGAAGTTCACGCCGTAGTCCGGCGACTCACCCATGGCCAGCATTCGCCTGGCGGTTGCCCTGTCGACCAGTTGCAGCAGCGGGATCTGGCGGTCACGGCCGCCGTACCGGCTG
>NZ_AKJI01000177.1:0-29957 GCF_000282415.1 Pseudomonas sp. GM60 | reverse complement strand
CGAGGCACCGTACGTCAGGGGCGCAGGCGCTTGGTTACTTGGCGCTTTTCCAAGTAACCCGCCGTAAGGGCGGAACCAATAGCCGCCGTTACCCCAGTAATGGATATGTACACCATCAAAAAACTCGTCACCAGACACGCAGCCTTCGCGAGCAAGCCCGCTCCCACAAGGGCACCGGGTACATCCGCAGGACCACCCCGCTAACTGCGTTCTCAGGTGGCAGCACTACTGCAATGACGAGGATTATTCGGCTCACACCCAACAATCATCGTGATCCCCCCCGCAATTCAAGATGTATCCGATTGTTAAAAACCCGCCAAATGGCTAACCTTCGCGCCTTCTACGACCCATAGTCACGGGTCTTTCTGACGAAACGCAGTATTTGGATCTGTAACGCGCCGAGGATCAGGCGCAAGGTTTCGTTATGCATGGCAGGAGGCATCACATGCG
This sequence comes from Pseudomonas sp. GM60, assembly GCF_000282415.1. Taxonomy (NCBI): domain Bacteria; kingdom Pseudomonadati; phylum Pseudomonadota; class Gammaproteobacteria; order Pseudomonadales; family Pseudomonadaceae; genus Pseudomonas; species Pseudomonas sp. GM60. The sequence goes on along the minus strand of NZ_AKJI01000177.1, from coordinate 29,507 downwards.
TTCATTTCTTCTATTGCTGATGGGGTGGGTCTGCGCGACCGCCGCCTGGGCCGAGCCGAAGGCCGAACTGTCGGAACCGGTGGGCGGCTGGCGCTACAACGGCCTGCTCGATCGCAGCGAAAACCCGCAAGTCGCCTACCCAACGCCGCCCATCGACCGGGGCGTACAGCGCAATCGCACGATGATCGAAGGCCAACTCAAGGCCATCGGCACTCAACGCGGGCCGCACACGCTGGCGGTCAACGGCAATCCTCTGAACCTGTACACCGACGACCAGGGGCGTTTCTCCCGGCCGTACGCGTTTGGCGCGGGCTCCAACAGTGTCGAAGTGCGCAGCGCCGAAGGCCAGTCCCTCAAGCGCGTCCAATTCTATGAAGCCAACAACCTGCGTACCCCGGCGCGGATTCGCGTGGTGCTGGGTTGGGACGATCCGAAAGCCGAACTCGACCTGCACATCATTACCCCCGACGGCCAGCATGCGTTCTGGGCTCGCCCGGCGATGAGCAACGGCGGCGGCCTCGACCCGGACGGCGTCGACGGCCCCGGTCCGGAAATGTTCACCATGACCGCGCCGCTGCACGGCACCTATCTGGTTTACGTGAACTATTGGGGCAACTTCGGCAGCGGCGGCTATAACTTCGATGAGACCAGCAACCAGAACGAGGTGATCACCTCGCAGATCAACCTGGTGCTGAACGAAAACACCGTCGACGAAAAACGCGAGACCTTCATCGTGCCCCTGCGCGCGATCGGTGACCTGCTGCTGGTCAAGACTTTCAACTATTAAGCATCCCGCACCACGGATGAACTGGGCGTTGTGAACATGAGCGATAACACTGTTACCCCGGCCGCTGACGCACCTGCTGCCAAACCTTCCCGGCGCTGGCCATTGCTGTTGGGCGGGCTGATCCTGGTGGCTGGCGTGGCGGCCGGACTTGGCTGGTTCATGCACAAACCCAAGGCGCCGGCGGCGCAATTGGCCAGCGACAAACTGGGCATGAGCCGCCCGGACGGCCTGCTCGAAACCCGCTCCTTGAGCCAGTTGCCCAAGGACTTGCTGGCGGTGCCGTTCCTCAAGGAAACCCTGACCGAAGATTTCGTCTTCTATTACGAAGCCCATGCCGATCGCCTCGGCTTGATCGGCAGTCTGCGGCGGATCATCTACGAACATGACCTGAAGTTGCAGGACAGCCTGATCGAGCAGCTTTTCGATCAACCGGCGGATGTCGCGTTGTGGCGCGGGGCGGATGGTCGCCTGAAGGACTTTTTGTTGGTGATGGATCGCGGTGGTCTGGCCAAGGTGCTGGAGCCGCTGGCCAAAGTGGCGCTGGATGATTCGCAGCTGACACAACTCGGTGACATCAAGGTCGCCGGCGATACGGTGCCGCTGTATCAGCTCACCTACAACAACAGCAAGGCGCTGCTGTTTGCCTCTCATGGCGACAAGCTGGTGGTTCTGTCCAATCCTTCGAAACTGTACGACAACAGTAATGGCCCGATCGATGAGCCTGGGATGGTTTCGACTCAATCGCTGGAAGCATTGCTCGGCGGTCAGAAACTCTTCCCCGAAGCCTTCGGCCTGCCACTGCGCGCGCCGGAAGTGAAACAACGCCTGTCGGTCAATTCCAGCGTACTGGCGATGGGTTACCAGCGTTTCATCCCGAACTTCGCCGGCCTGCGTTTCGACATGGACGACAAGGGCTGGCACAGCTTCCTCGCCATGGACGAACTGGAAAACCAGCCGGACTTCGATTTCAAACCGATCTGGCAAGCTATGCCGATGGGCGCCAGTGCTTGCGTGGCCTTGCCGCTCGCCGCCGAACAACAGAAGCCGTTGCTGGTGAAACTCGGTGCCGAAGAAACCGTGGCCCAGGCGCTGACCGAACACATGGCCGGTGCCGCCGGCCTGTGCTGGTACGCCGATTCGCGGCTGTACACACCGCTGCTGGTGGCCAGTCTGAATGACGACGACAGCGCCAAACTCGACGGTGACCTGGGCAACTTGTTCAGCTCGATGGTCGGCGCCTACGAAGGCAACGTCGAAGAGCACGCGTTCCCGGTGGTCGAGAAACAGGAGGGTGAAAACCGCCAGTGGCAGCGTCAGGTCAGTTCCAATTTCGGTCCTTACAAAGCCAAGGACGCCGAGGACCCGAACGCCATCACCGGCAAGGCCTTCATGCGCGTGAGCCTGGCGCGCCACGGTTCGACGCTGCTGTTCTCCCTCGACGACAAACTCGTGGACAAAGCCCTCGGCACCCTCGACAAACGCTTCCCGCCGATGGCCGACGTGGTGCCGAAAGACCTGTTGATGCCGGTCTATTTCGGCCCGGATTCCATGGCGCAGCTGATGCAACAGGAAACCCTCGACAGCCTGCCGCAGGACATGGAACCGGTGTTCTACAACGCCGCGCAAACTTACCTGATCCCGAAACTGCGCAAGCTCGGCGGCTACGGCAAATACGCGCTGACGTTGCCGGAAGGCAGCGAGCCCGACGGCCATTGGCAATGGCTGCCGCTGGAATGGAAAGCGCTGTGACCGCACTTATCCGAGGCCTCGGCCTGCTGGCGATGTTGCTGGGCAGTCGGGTATTTGCCAGTGACGCCGCGCCGCTCGACGTGCAGCAATCCCAGGTGTTCCGCGCCTGGTTCGTGCGCATCGCCCAGGAGCAACTGACCCAGGGCCCGAGCCCGCGCTGGTATCAGCAGGACTGCGCGGGGCTGGTGCGTTTTGCCGCCAACGAAGCGCTGAAAGTCCATGACGACAAATGGCTGCGCAGCAATGGCCTGTCCAACCGCTACTTGCCGCCGGAGCTGCAATTGAGCGAGGCGCAACGCGGTCTCGCCCAGCAATGGCAGCAGGGCGGCGGCAAGGTCGGGCCGTACGTCAACGCGATCAAACTGATTCAGTTCAACAGCCATCTGGTTGGCCGCGACCTGGCGCAAGCCCGGCCCGGCGACCTGATGTTTTTCGATCAGGGCGACGACCAGCACCTGATGATCTGGATGGGCCGCTACATCGCCTATCACACCGGCACCACCACCCCCACTGACAACGGCATGCGTTCCGCGAGCCTGCAGCAACTCATGACATGGAAGGACACCCGATGGATACCCGACGCAGCCAACCCCAACTTCATCGGCGTCTATCGACTGAACTTTCTCTCCCAATGACCGGTGCCCGCATGCTGCGTTTTCTGTCTCTACTGTTGGTATTGGTCCTGCCTATTTCGGCAGTGAATGCCGAAGACACCGTCGAACCGAGCGGCTACACGCCGGTGGCCGGTGAAAGCTTTTTCCTGCTGGCGGACAGCAGTTTCGCCAGCGACGAACAGGCGATGGTGCGCCTCGAAGCACCGGGCCGTGACTATCGTCGTTTCCGTATGGAGCCTTACGGCGGCGCGGACATTCGTGTGTACCGCATCGACAAACCGCTGGATTTCCTCAAGCGCCAGAAGAACCTGCACCGCGTGGTCAGCGACGGTCAGTTCAAGGGTGAAGGCCTGTCGAACACCCTCGCGTACCTGTGGGACAACTGGTACCGCAAATCCCGTCGCGTGATGCAGCGGGCGTTTTCCTACGAGTCGCGTAAACAAGTCACCGAGGAAGTGCCTGAGCTGAAGATGGGCACTGCGATTGCCGCGCCAACGCCTTACGACGCGCAGCCGCAATTCGCACTGATTCCGGGCCTGCCGGTGGTCAGTCAGTTCCGTTATCCACTGTGGCAAGCCAAACCGATCCAGCCGCCTGAGGGCGTGAACCTCGCCGGTTCGTCCAGCGAGTTCGTCACTGTCGCGCCGGGCAATGTGTACATCCCGTTGGGCAATCTGAAGCCGGGCCTGTACCTGGTGGAAGCGCTGATCGGCAAGTACCGCGCGACCACCATGGTCTTCGTTTCCAACACCGTGGCCGTGAGCAAGATTGCCGGTGATGAACTGCTGGTCTGGGCCGCACGTAAACACGAAGGCAGTTCGGTGCCGAAGGTCAATGTGTTGTGGACCGATGGCCTCGGCGTGATGAGCAGTGGCGCCACCGATGCTGATGGTTTACTGCGCCTGAAGCACGTCAGCCCGGAGCGTTCGTTCGTGATCGGCGAGGACGAAGAGGGCGGGGTGTTTGTCTCCGAGAACTTCTATTACGACAGCGAAATCTACGACACCAAACTCTATGCGTTTACGGACCGGCCGCTGTATCGGCCGGGGGATTGGGTTTCGCTGAAAATCGTCGGTCGCGAGTTCAAGAACGCCCGTGATTCGGTGTTGCCGACGGCGGCTGATGTGAATGTCACGGTGCTCGATGCCACCGGCACCGCGCTGCAAACGCTGGCGCTGAAACTCGATTCCAAAGCCGGCACACAAGGTCGTTTCCAGCTGCCGGACAACGCGGTCGCGGGCGGTTATGAACTGCGTTTCAGCTACAAGGATCAGGCCTACAGCAGTGCCTTCCGCGTGGCTGAATACATCAAGCCGCACTTCGAGATTTCGCTGAACCTGGCCAAGCAGGATTACCGCACCGGCGAACCGATGAAAGGCAGCCTCGTGCTGTTGTACCCGGACGGCAAACCCGTCGCGAATGCCAAGTTGAGCCTTAGCCTGCGTGCCCAGCAACTGTCGATGGTTGATAACGAGCTGCAATACCTCGGGCAATTCCCGGTGGAGCTGACCAGCACCGAACTGACCACCGACTCTAAAGGCAACGCGACCCTTGATCTGCCCGCCGCCGAGAAACCGAGCCGTTACATGCTCACCGTTTTCGCCAGCGATGGCGCGGCGTATCGGGTCAAGACCACCAAGGAAATCCTCATCGACCGTGGCGCCGCGAGTTTTCGCTTGAACGCGCCGCAGCGCTTCAGTGCGGTGGGCGACAAGGTTGCATTCAGCTACCTGAATGAAGGCGGCAGCGAGCAGAGCAAAGCGGTCACGCCAAGCGGCTACAGCTGGGTGCGTCTGGAAGATCAGACCACGGGCGAAGGCAAACTGGCAGCAAGCGATAAAGGCTTCACCTTGGCCTTCGAACGTCCGGGGACTTACAACCTGACGTTGAAGGATGACCATGGTCGCGTGGTCGGCGCGACCGGGCATTCGGTCACCGGCGATGGCGTCAAAGCCGTGCCCGGCACCGTGGAAATCGTCCTCGATAAACCCGAGTACAAGGCGGGTGACGAAGCCCTCGCGCTGATCACTTTCCCCGAGCCTGTCAGCGATGCCTTGCTGTCGCTGGAACGCGACAAGGTCGAGGCCACGGCGTTGATGTCGAAGGGCGGCGACTGGCTGAAAATTGAAAAACTCAGCGACACCCAATACCGCGCGCGCATTCCGGTGAAGGATAACTTTGCGCCGAACCTGACGTTCTCTGTGTTGTACACCAAGGGCGGCCAGTACAGCTTCCAGAACGCCGGCATCAAGGTGGTTGCGCCGCAAATCGACGTCGCCATCGTCACCGATAAAGAGGTGTATCAGCCGGGTGATACGGTGTCCGTTGACCTGACAACGCAGTTCGCCGGCAAGCCGATTCCGGCGCACCTGACGGTCAGCGTCGTCGACGAAATGGTCTACGCGCTGCAACCGGAAGTGGCGCCGACCATCGACCAGTTCTTCTACCATCCGCGCCGCAACAACGTGCGCACCAGCGCCAGTCTGTCGTTCATCAGCTACGACGTCGCGTTGCCGGGCAGCCCCGGTGCACCGGGCAAGGCCAACCGCAGCGAGCGCGGTGTGAAAGTGCTGGAGCGGCCGCGTCGTGAAGACGTCGACACCGCCGCGTGGCAGCCGGAATTGATCACCGACGCCAACGGCAAAACCCGCTTCACCTTCAAGATGCCGGACTCGCTGACCCGCTGGCGCATCACCGCGCGAGCCATCGCCGATGACGGTCAGGTCGGGCAGAAAAAGCAATTCCTGCGCTCGGAAAAACCGTTGTACCTGAAGTGGAGCGGCCCGACCAAATTCCGCAGTGGCGACAAACCGGACCTCGGCGTGTTTGCCTTCAGCCAGGCGGAAAAACCGGTCAAGGCTGAGCTGGTGATTCATTTCGCCGGCGCCGAACAACGAGTGCCGGTGACGCTGAACAACGGCATCAACTACATCGCGTTGCCGGCATTCGCCTTGGCCACTGGCGAGTGGACCGCCGAGCTGGTGCAGGACGGCAAAACCGCTGACGCCCTGGCCGTGCGTCTGACCGCGACCGGCGAAGGTTGGCTGGTTACGCAGAGTCAAAGCCTGGATGTGGCCAGCGGTGATACGCCGCTGACCTTGCCGGCAGATGCGACGGACATTCGCCTGCGTCTGGATGACAGCCCGCAAGCGCTGTTCCGTTCGGCGCTGGATGATTTGCTCAGCTATCCGTATGGCGGCGTCGAGCAGACGGCCAGTCGTTTGTTGCCGTTGAGCATTGCGTACCCGACCTTGTCGTCGAACCCACAGATCCGCGATCGCTTGCGCCTGATCATGCAGAACAGCCGTCTGCGCCTGGTGCAAATGGCCGGGCCGTCGGCGAGTTTCACCTGGTGGGGCATGGACGGTGAGCCGGACGCGTTCCTCACCGCGTACGCCTATTACGCCGACTGGCACGCCAGCAAAGCACTGGAACTGAGCCTGCCGCCGGAGCATTGGCAGCGGGTGCTGGAGGTCTATTCGAAGCAGGCGAAAAACACGCCGCTGTTGCAGCGTGCGTTGATCCTGTCGTTCGCCAAACAGATGCAATTGCCGGTCAACACGTTGCTCAGTGGTTTGATGGATGACCTGGCGAAAGCGGGTCAGGGCAATGCCGCGACCCTGATGGAGGATGGCGAAGACAGCATTGTCATGAGCGATCCGGATTCGGCGTTGGGTCTGGCGACGGCGCGTGCGTTGACCGCTTCTTTGGCGAAGCAATCGAAGGTCACTTTGCCGGATGCTTTCAATCGGCAACTGGCGGATGCGCAACAGCGTCTGGCCGTCAGTTCGCAGCCGTTTGCCGAAGCCTTGAACCTGTCGCTGCAAAGCTTCGATCAGGCTCATGCGCAAGCGTTGTTGCAACGTTTGTTGCCGCAGCAATCGACCCTGGAGCGCGCATTGGCGCTGACCTGGTTGCAACGCAGCATTGAGCAGGCCTCGCCCACCATCGCACTGGCACCGGGTGAAGGCTGGAAGAAAAATTATGGTGATACCGGTGAGATGTATTGGACGTGGCAGGGTGCTTCGTCGGTGCCGGCAGTGTTGGCGCTGACCGGGACGCAAGAGCGTCCGTTGCGTGCCGCGTTGAGTTTCCAGACTAAACAACCGCCGGTTGATCCGATGGCGGTGACCATCACCCGTCGCTTGTCGCGTCTGGTGCCGGGTGATGAAGCCTTCACCTTCAAACTGGAAGCGGTGGGCACCAAACCGTTGTCCAGCGACAGCCTGTATCTGGACGAAGTGATCATCACCAGCAAAGCCGCGAAACCGCTGCGCTACGGCATGATCGAAGTACCGCTGCCGCCGGGCGCGGATGTCGAGCGCACCACGTGGGGCATCAAGTTGATGGGCAAGGCCGGCACTGAACCGACGGCGCTGGAGAAGGCGCGTTTCGAACCGGGGCAGATGGCTTACGGGATTCCGGTGGATGCCTTGAGCGGTGAATTGCGGCTGCGTCACTTGGTGCGCTTCTCGCAGAAAGGCCAGTTCAACCTGCCACCAGTGCGTTTCACTCAGGTTTACGCGCCGCAGCATCAGGCTCAGGAACAGAAACCGGCGCTTGGTCAGGTCACGGTCAACTGACATGACCCGGCGTTTGCTTTGGTGGCTGCTGTGTTTGACCCCTGCGCTGGCGACGGCGCAGGACGAGCCGCTGCGTCTGGGCTTCAAGGGTGAATTGCTGTCGTTGAGCCGGACTCAGGTGATTGCTCGCGAGCCGTTGCCTTCGGATTTGCAAACGCCATTGGGCAGTCTGTGGAAGTTGTTCGTGTACGGCTGGCTGGTGGAAACCGGCGCCCGTGAGCCAGCGTATGAGTGTCGCGGGCAGTCTAAAGAAGAAGTCTATTGCTGCACCGCAGGCGGCAAGATTGAGCGCGATCAGGCGCTGGTGAAGTCGTGTGGCTTGTACTTTGAGCCTGCGCGATTGGGCATTGCTGGCGCGGATTGGCGCACGTATTGGCAGGCACGGCAGGCACCGGAGTGGTTGCTGGACTTGCCTTCATTGCAGCCATCCACGCGAGTGTCGGTGGTTGAATTGCTTAAAGTGCTGACCGTGATGCCCGCGCAGGATCAGGCGCGGCGAGTGTTGCTGGATGTGGTGTTGAATGCCGCCGACGGCAATGTCGTGGGCGAACTCGGTGGCCGATTGCGGGTGAAAACCTGGAGCTGGCTGGGTGATCAGGATCCATCGTCGCGCCAGGGTGGGTTTGCCGGTTGGCTGGCCGATGGCACACCGATCTGGGCGGGTGGACGCGGGACCAGTCAAATGGTGCTGCGCAATTATGGTGAGGCGTTGGCTTCGGTGCTGCCGGTTGATTGGCCTCTGGATGCGGGGCGCTGCGTCGAAGTCGGTCTGTTTTCTCGTTATCCGATCGGGCGGATTCTGGCGGGGGATCGTGTTGTTTCTTCCGGACCACTGCAGGGCGATTTTCGCGTCGAGTTTTCTAATGGCAACCAACTCGATATCCACAGCGACGGAGAACTGTTTTTGGTGGGCGATAAATTGATCGCCCGTCTGGACCGCGAAGAATATGTCGCTCGCGTCCTGCAACGAGAAGCCAAACCCGAGCCTGCTGAAGCCGCTAAAGCGTTGGCCATCGCCATCCGCACCTACCTGCTGCAAAACGCCACCCGAAACGGCGACTGCCTGAGCATCGACGACAGCAGCAGCCGCCAACGCGTCGCCCCACGCCCGGCCACCGCCGAATCACGCAACATCGCCGCATGGACCAGCGACCTGGTACTCGCCGGCAGCACCGTCACCTATCACTCCGACCAACCCGGCCCGGACAAACTCTCCTGGCAGCACGCCGTCGAACAAGCCAACGCAGGCCAGCGCTACGACGCCATCCTGCTGCACGCCTACCCGCGCGCGAGCCTCAGCCGCTGGGACAACCCCGTCGCCTCCTGCGAAGCATTGCCCGCCGCCCAAGACTGGCTGCAAACCCAACGCCGCGGCTGGCGCCAACGCCTCGAAAACGAAACCGGCTACAACGAAGTCAGCACTTTCGCCGTCTGCCGCCTGGCCTTCGGCCGCCCCTACGTCGACCGCGAACGTCAGCGCATTTACGTGCGCGGCGTGCTGTCGCTGCAAGACCGCCTCGACCTGACCCACGAATACCTGCACCTGGCCTTCGAAGCACACCCCAACGGCCAGGATGAAACCTACATCGAAGGGCTCGCCCGCCACCTCTTGCTGGAATAGGCCATGAAACTCCGTTATCCACAGGTCTTCCTGTTCCTTTGTTCTGTTTGCGTGTTGCCGACGGTTATTGCGGCTGAAAGCGCCGTCAAACTCGACACCCCCGTCGGCGGCTGGCGCACCGGTGCGGCCGAGGGCGAAGGCGAAAACTTCCGCCAGACCGTCAACTACCCGGCCTCCTCAGTGAACACGCCGGTGGGCCAAGCCAACACCGCACGCATCACCGGCCAGATCAAAGCCACCCCCAAGTCCACTGAACCGGGCCGGTTGATCGTCAACGGCGTCAGCATGCCGCTGAAGATCGATCCCGCTGGCCGCTTTGACCGACCGTTCTCCTTCCCCAGCGGCAGCAACAGCGTCGAAGTCCGCAGCCCCGATGGCCAACAACGGCATCGCACACAGTTCCTCAATGCAAGTGGCGGTGCGACACCGGCGAAATTGCGGGTGTTGTTGGCGTGGGACAGCGATGGTACGGATCTGGACTTGCACCTCATCACGCCCGATGGCGCGCACATCTGGTATGGCGATCGTGTTGCGCCCAATGGCGCGGCGCTGGATGTGGACGTGACGACGGGGTATGGGCCGGAAATCTTCGCCATGCCGGCGCCGATCAAAGGGCAGTATCTCGTTTACGTGAACTACTTCGGGGGCGGGTATCGGAGTGATGAAGAAGGGCAGGAGGATGCGGTTCAGCCGCTGACCACGGCGCAGGTGACGGTGATTACGGAGGAGGGGACGCCGAACGAGAAGATGGAGACTTTTCTGGTGCCGATGCGGGCGGTGGGGGAGTTGACGTTGGTTAAGGGGTTTAGTTATCCGTGATGCTCAAACACCGCATTCGCAGTGTTTGTTCCCTCATTGCGCATCGTCCTCGAAGGATGAGCCCTCACTTGCCAGCTCGCGCTCGATCTGTTCAATGCTAGGCAGGCTGGTTTGCAACTCTGCCGGCAGGGATTCCACCAATTGGTACTCGGCCACGCCGATGGGACGGGCGTTATCACGCAGGGCATATTCGGCCACTACCTTATTCTTGCTCTTGCATAGCAGAAGGCCGATGGTTGGGCCGTCCTGCGGGTGCTTGAGTTGAGCATCCACTGCGGTGAGGTAAAAACTCAGTTGACCCAGATGTTCGGGCTTGAACTTGCCAGACTTCAGCTCGATTACCACATAGCAACGTAGCTTGAGGTGATAAAACAGCAAGTCGATGAAGAACTCGTCACCGCCTACATCCAGCAGCACTTGCTGGCCGACGAAGGCAAAGCCTGCACCCAGTTCCAGCAAGAAGTCGGTGACATGCTTAACCAGAGCGTTTTCGATCTCGCGCTCTTGGGCATCAAGAGTCAGGCCGAGGAAGTCGAAACGGTAAGGGTCTTTCAGTGATTCGCGAGCCAGATCGGACTGCGGTTTGGGTAAGTGGCTATCGAAGTTACTGACTGCGTTGCCGCTGCGCTCCAGCAGACACGTCTCGATCTGCATCACCAAAATATTGCGCGACCAGTTGTGCTCGATGGCCTGCGCGGCATACCAGTAGCGGGTTTCCTTGCTAGACAGTTTGTCCAGCAGCGCTATCTGGTGATACCAAGGCAATTGTGCAAGCACCTCTTGCACAAATTCTTTGTCCGGCCACGCTTCTGCAAAGGCACGCATGTATTTGAGATTGCGTGGAGAAAACCCCTTCATATCAGGAAAGGCTGCGCGCAAATCCTGAGCCAAGCGGTCGATCACCTTGGCCCCCCAACCCTGCTGTGCTTGCCGGGACAAAATATCGTGACCCAGCTGCCAGTAGAGCAGCACCAGTTCGCGGTTCACCGCTAGAGTGGCGCGCTGTTGGGCGTAATGGATTCGGACTTTGAGGTCGGCCAGCCAATCGCCATAACCTTCGGGTGGCATGCTCAGGCTGACAGGGGTGTCGCTCATGCTTTTTTTCCCTGGTAATTTTTTTCGTCGCGACCTTCGCCGCGTTTGCCGCTATGTCGGTTTAGAGGTCAGTAGTGACGGTCGAAGATTAGTCAGCCCATTTGTCAGGCACAAGCAGGTTGGGCTTCCAAGGATCTTTCCTTCAAAAGAAAGCGAAGCTGCTTACTTTTAGGCCGTTATTGCTCAATGAGCGGAAAAAAGGCTGGCAAAAGCAGAGGGATTAAGAAGTGCGAGTGACTTCCAGCAGGCATTAAAAAGCCGGCTTGTGGCCGGCTTCTCGGGGACTGGCTTGGTTCATTTTTGGTAAACCGCGCCAGCCTTCAAAACGTACACCCGGATCTTGCGTCCGGCTGTGGGACTCGGCGAGAAAATCATCTGCCTTGTCGGTGCGATCGGAGCCGCGGGGCGGGTCGATGCGCAAATGTGGGGCGCAGCATACTGATTTTTTTGGGGAATTCCCAGTGTGGTGTGCGGGGTAGAGCTGTTAGTTGCTTGGTATCGGGTAGCTGATCCGGATTTTGAGGTGAATGTTCCACCGCCTTCGCGGGCAAGCCCGCTCCCACAGGTTCTACGCAATCCCTGTGGGAGCGGGCTTGCTCGCGAAGGGGGCGGCGCGGTGTTACAGGAACGGAATGGGCGGGCGACGCTTATTCAGCGTCGACCACCAAAACACCCACCCCAATACCCGGATGTTCTGCTCTTCAATTTGCGCGGCCCTGAAAGTCTCATCCGGGTACTCGGCGCTGTTGTGGCTGCGCATGCGCAATCCATTGCCTGGCATTCGGTGCAGGTACTTGATGCGCAGCATCCCGTCGTGTTCGATCGCATAAATTTCCCCATCGACAATCTGGGTCAGGCCGCGATCGATGGCGATGGTTGAGCCGTCTTCAATTTTCTCGGCCATGCTGTTGCCGATCATGTAGGCGCAGATGGCATCCGCATGGTTGATTTCCAAGGAGTCGAGGTGGCTGCGGGGGAGGCGGATGGGGTGGCTGCTGTCCTCGACCACGTGGGTTTTGCTGGAGCCGGGAGCGACGGGCATTTCTTTGTAAAAGGGCAATTCGACATCGGTGGGTTCGATGACGGTGTAGATGCCGCGGAGGGCCTGGGCGTCGAAGGTATTGCCGGTGTCGCTGACGAGCCTCAGGTGTTTGGCGTCTTTCGGGCCTTCGAGATATTTGAGCCACTCGCTGTTGACCGAGAGTTTTCTGGCGACGGCTTCCATGCAGTGATCGGGCACACCGCGGGTGTACCAATTGTGGACGTTTTGCGGCGCCGTGCCGAGGTATTCGGCGAATCCGGTCGTCGTGATGTTCGCTACTTTGAGGAGCGCTTTAAACCGTGGACCGCTAGTGTTTTTTTTCTTCATGGGCACGAGTTTACGGGCGTATGGCGAGGCTTTGAATAAACGAACCGTTCAAAATACGAGGGAAATTTAAGACCGGATGTAAGACGTATCGAGTCAAAATTAAACAAGAAAAAACCGAATCGCCGGATGGTTAAACGGCACGTTTAAAAGCTTTTCTGCGCGCACAAAAAACCCCGGATCAACCGGGGTTTTTTCAAGTCGTCAGTGGCGCAAGGCCAGTGGCGTCTCAGCCTTTATAGGCAGCAACCGACTTGGTGATCGCTTCGCGGGCGGCGTCTGCACCGGCCCAGCCTTCGATTTTCACCCATTTGCCTTTTTCGAGATCTTTGTAGTTCGCGAAGAAGTGCTCGATCTGCTGAATCAGCAGGGCTGGCAGGTCGGTGTATTCCTTCACATCGACGTACAGCTGGGACAGCTTGTCGTGTGGGACTGCGATGACTTTGGCATCGCCGCCGCCGTCGTCGGTCATGTTCAGGATGCCGACCGGACGAGCACGGATCACGGAACCTGGAGCAACCGGGTAAGGGGTCACGACCAGCACGTCGAGGGGATCACCGTCGTCAGCCAGGGTGTTCGGGATGTAACCGTAGTTGGCCGGGTAGAACATCGGGGTGGCCATGAAACGGTCAACGAACAGGCAATCGCTGTCTTTGTCGATTTCGTATTTGATCGGCGCGTGGTTGGCCGGAATCTCGATCGCGACGTAGATGTCGTTCGGCAGGTCTTTGCCAGCCGGAATCTTGCTGTAGCTCATTGGGCGGTGCCCCCGTTAGTTGACCAAAAACACTTGGCCGGATTGACCAAAAAGTGGCGGCGATTATAGGCATATTCCGCCGATCACGCTACGGATCAGAGGTCGTGTAGACCTTAGTCGTGTGCCTGATAGACAGGGTTCTCGGCCAGAAGTTGCCGCAGACGCGCCAGTGGATCCTGCCGGTAAAACAGCCTCAACTGCTCATACACCTGTGGATAAGCCTCATGCAGCAAATCCGGGGCGCTGAAGAAGTATTCGCTGGTGACCGCGAAGAACTCGGCGGGGTTTTCCGCGGCGTAGGGGTCGATGGCGGTTTCGGCGTCCAGGTTGCGCTCCAGTTGCCCGTCGAGGTCGTCGTAGGCCTCTTGCATGACCCTGGCCCAGTCGCTGACGCGCATGTCGGCATGCAGCGGCGGCAGGCCGTTGGCGTCGCCGTTGAGCATGTCGAGCTTGTGCGCGAGTTCGTGGATCACCAGGTTGTAGCCTTCCCAGCCACCACTGGCCATCACGCCGGGCCAGGCCAGAATGATCGGGCCTTGCTGCCAGGCTTCGCCGCTGTGTTCGCCGTCCCACTCGTGTTCAACGCCACTGGCGTCGCGATGGCGCTGCGGGCTGAGGAAGTCGTCGGGGTAGAGGACGATTTCGTGAAAACCCTGATACCAGTTCAGATCGCCCAGCTTCAGCAACGGTAATTGCGCCTGGGCGGCGAGCAGCAAACGCTGCTCCTGATGGAGTTCGACGCCGGGCAGGGCGGTCAGGTGCTTGTCGTCGAGAAACAGTACGCAGGCTTCGCGCAACCACTGGTCCTCAGCCGCGCTGATGCCGTCGAGAAAACTCAGGTGATGGCGCACCCGCTGCCACATATCGTCGGCAATCGGGTGCCTGGCCAGGATGCGCCGGCGACGCCAGGCGCTGAGCGACCACATCGTTCAGTGTGGTTCGGCTTTGGAAGCGGCGCTGCCGAAGCGGCTGCGAATCACGCCGATGATCATCGGCACCAGTGACAGCAGAATGATGCCCACCACCAGCAGCGACAGGTTTTTCTTGATGAACGGTACGTTGCCGAAGAAATATCCGAGGGTCACCAAACCGCCAACCCACAGGATGGTCCCGAGGACGCTGAAAAAGAAGAAACGCGGGTAAGGCATTTTCGCCACGCCAGCGACGAACGGTGCAAAGGTGCGAATGATCGGCAGGAAGCGCGCCAGGGTCACGGTTTTGCCGCCGTGCTTGTCATAGAAGTCGTGGGTTTGTTGCAGGTAATCGCGGCGGAAAATTTTCGAGTTCGGGTTGCTGAACAGTCGCTCGCCCGCCGTTCGTCCGATGATGTAGTTGGTGCTGTCCCCGAGGATCGCCGCCAGCATCAGCAGGCCACCGAGCAATACCGGGTCCATGCCGCCACCGGCCGCCACGGCACCGGCGATGAAAAGAAGGGAATCGCCCGGCAGGAAAGGCATCACCACCAGGCCGGTCTCGCAGAAGATCACCAGAAACAGGATGGCGTAGATCCATGGCCCGTAGTTGTTTACCAGCAAGTCGAGGTAAACATCGAGATGCAGGATAAGGTCGAGCGGGTTGAAATCCATGGAGGCACCTGTGGTGACGGCCCGACTCGGCAGGCCTGTGCGGATGACTTCGCGTAAGGCTACAGACGAGTGTAGTTTTTCTTACAAGCCGGAAAGGTCGGCATTATACGAGCTGAGAAGTGAAAAGCGCGTCGAGTTTGTAGCGAGGAGTGTCGCGCAAGACCGGCGGCGCGGTCTGCTTTTTTTGTAGGAGCGAGCCAGCTCGCGAAGGACGAGTGAGCGCCACGGGGTGTCAGGTTTCTCGCGTTATCGTTGACGACCATCGCGAGCTGGCTCGCTCCTACAGGTACGCGGTGCAGATCAAAGCTCGTCGCTGATCGGCAACACGTAGTTTTTGAACTCTGTGTCTTCCTTGAATCCGATGGATTCGTAGGTTTTCTGTGCGATTTCGTTGTCGCTGCTGGTGGAAACGCGCATGCGCACGGCATTGGTTTCCTTGGCCATTTTTTTCGCGGTGCGCATCAGGTTGTCAGCCACTAACTGCCGGCGGGCGTCTTCGGCGACATAAATGTCGTTGAGGATCCACACGCGTTTAAGCGAAAGCGACGAAAAGCTCGGGTACAGCTGACAGAAACCCATCAGCTTCTTGTCGTCGTCATCGGCCAGGGCCAGGTAGATCACCGATTCCTTGCGACGCAGGCGTTTCTCAAGGAACGCCCGGGACGAGTCCGGATACGGCAGGGAACCATAAAACTCGCGATATTTGACGAACAACGGGGTCAGCAGGTCCAGGTGTTCGAGGGTCGCTTGAATAATCCGCATCGATAGGTCTCGTCTTCAAGTGGCTGTCTTCACGTGCTCTGACGGCGAACGGTTCTTCACTCGGGCAGCCGTGTTTCGATCCTGCCTGAAATCGAATCAGAAACGCAATGCGGAAACGGTTCAGGCATCCGGCAGGCTCAGTAGGAAATTGCCTTTCATGTCCGCACCGGCGTCCGATTCCAGCGTCTGAAGTTGCGCTTCGTCCTTCAGGTTGACCCCCGACAACTGTCGCCGACAGGCTTCGCGCATCAGATAAAGCAAGCGGTGTGCCGCCATGCCATAACTCAAGCCTTCCAGTCGCACATTGGAGATGCAGTTGCGGTAAGCATCCGTCAGGCCGACCTTTGGATTGTAGGTGAAATATAATCCAAGACTGTCTGGCGAGCTGAGGCCAGGGCGTTCGCCGATCAGGATCACTACCATTTTTGCGCCCAGCAACTCGCCGATTTCGTCGCTTATCGCGACCCGGCCTTGTTCTACCAGAATCACCGGCGAAACCGTCCAGCCATCGACTTCGATCTGCTCT
The DNA here is from genome assembly GCF_000282415.1 of Pseudomonas sp. GM60. Lineage (NCBI taxonomy): Bacteria > Pseudomonadati > Pseudomonadota > Gammaproteobacteria > Pseudomonadales > Pseudomonadaceae > Pseudomonas > Pseudomonas sp. GM60. The sequence goes on along the minus strand of NZ_AKJI01000177.1, from coordinate 13,242 downwards.
CGCATGCGCGAAAGGAAGGGCACGGTGTGGCGGTGCACAGCCAGTGCCGACAAACCATCGGCCACGACAATCACCAGATCGACGCCGCCGGGATAGGCTGAAGCATGGTTGCGCAGGATTTGCGCGGACTCATCGCTCAATTTCCGCCCCAAGTCAGGGCGCTGCAAATAGCTGTCGCGGTTGGTGGCGGCGCTGTGCAGGAGCACACTTTCGTATCCGCATTCGGCCAATTGCGCGCTGAGCCCGGCATGGTCGAAGGGCAGGTGCACCGCGTCCCGAGCCTGGGCGTGGGCGTACTGGAAATCCAGCTGTGCGCTGGTCGGCATGCTGGTGCCGGTGCGGCCCAGAGCAATCCGTGCCGGGGTCAGGCGCCGCAGTTCCAGCAATGGATTTTCTGAATCAACAGGCGGTTTATCCATCTCGACACTCATCCCAGTTGCCCCATCGCCTGGCGGAAGGCTGGCGGCAGGCGCTCGCCGAAATGAATCTTGCCATCGGCCTGAGTAAAAATGCCCATCTTGGCCAGCCACTGTTCGAACTCCGGCGCCGGTTTCAAGCCCAGGGTTTGTCGGGCGTAGAGCGCGTCGTGGAACGAAGTGGTCTGGTAGTTGAGCATGATGTCGTCGGAACCGGGGATGCCCATGATGAAGTTGATCCCGGCCACGCCCAGCAGGGTCAGCAGGGTGTCCATGTCGTCCTGGTCGGCCTCGGCGTGGTTGGTGTAACAGATGTCGCAGCCCATCGGCACGCCCAGCAATTTGCCGCAGAAGTGGTCTTCCAGGCCTGCACGGATGATCTGTTTGCCGTTGTAGAGGTATTCCGGGCCGATAAATCCTACGACGGTGTTCACCAAAAACGGTTTGAAATGTCGGGCAACCGCGTAGGCGCGGGTTTCGCAGGTTTGTTGATCGATGCCGTGGTGGGCGTTGGCCGACAGGGCGCTGCCCTGGCCAGTCTCGAAATACATCAGGTTTTGCCCAAGCGTGCCGCGATTCAGGCTCAAACCGGCGTCGTAACCTTCCTGCAACACGTTCAGGTTGATGCCGAAACTGGCATTGGCCGCTTCGGTGCCGGCGATCGACTGGAACACCAAGTCCAGTGGAACGCCGCGATTGATCGCTTCAATGGACGTGGTGACGTGGGTCAGCACGCAGGCCTGTGTAGGAATTTCGTAGCGCTGGATGATCGCGTCGAGCATTTCCAGCATCGCGCAAATCGAGGCAATGCTGTCGGTGGCCGGATTGATGCCGATCATCGCGTCGCCGTTGCCGTACAGCAGGCCGTCGAGAATGCTCGCGGCGATACCGGCCGGTTCGTCGGTGGGGTGGTTGGGTTGCAGGCGGGTGGATAAGCGTCCCCGCAGGCCCATGGTGCCGCGAAAGTGCGTGATCACGCGGATTTTCTGCGCGACCAGCACCAGGTCCTGCACGCGCATGATTTTTGACACGGCCGCGGCCATTTCCGGTGTCAGGCCCGGGGCGAGGGCGCGCAGGCTCTGTTCGTCGGCGGCATCGCTGAGCAGCCAGTCGCGAAACCCGCCAACGGTGAGATGGCTGACCACGGCGAAGGCTTGTTTGTCGTGAGTGTCGATGATCAGTCGGGTGACTTCATCGGTCTCGTAAGGAATCAGCACTTCCTGCAGGAAGTGAGTCAACGGGATGTCAGCCAGGGCCATTTGCGCGGCGACGCGCTCGCCATCGTTAAGGGCTGCGACGCCGGCCAGAAAATCGCCGGAGCGCGCCGGGCTGGCCTTGGCCATGACCTCTTTGAGGCTGGCAAAGCGGTAGGTCTGGGCGCCGATGGAATGGGCAAATGTGGCCACGGTGTCCTCCTGGTTCTATGAAAAACGTAACAGAGCCGCTAATCCTGTAGGAGCGAGGCTTGCCCGCGAATGCGGTGGGTCAGTCAGCATCTATGCAAATGACACACCGCATTCGCGGGCAAGCCTCGCTCCTACAGGAAACGGGCGCACTCAAACAGGGCGTGCGCCCGGCACCGGTGCAGTTCAGGCGCCTTCGAGCATCGCATCCGCTGGCGCATCGAAGCGCTGCTTGGCGGTCAGTTGGAAATACAGGTAGCCGGCCGCCATGAAACCGAGGAACACACAGCCGATCAGCGGGTTGAACCACGCCATCGCCACCAGGCACACCACCGCCAGGAACAGCGCAATCCCCGGCACGATCGGGTAACCCGGCGCGCGGAAGCTGCGTTCCAGGTTCGGCTCGGTTTTACGCAGCTTGAACAGGCTCAGCATACTGATGATGTACATCACGATGGCACCGAATACCGACATGGTGATCATCGCTGCCGTCAGCGTCATGCCTTGCAGGTTGACCAGCCCGTCGCTGTAGATTGCCGCGATGCCGATCACGCCGCCGGCCAGAATGGCCCGGTGCGGGGTCTGGAAACGTGACAGTTTGGCCAGCGAACGTGGCAGGTAGCCGGCCCGGGCCAAGGCGAAGAACTGACGCGAGTAGCCGAGAATGATCCCGTGGAAACTCGCCACCAGCCCGAACAGGCCGATCCAGACCAGCATGTGCATCCAGGTCGAATTGTTGCCGACCACGGCTTTCATCGCCTGAGGCAGCGGGTCGTTGATGTTCGACAATTGGCGCCAGTCGCCCACGCCGCCGGCCATCACCATCACGCCGATCGCGAGGAACACCAACGTCAGAATGCCGCTGACGTACGCCTTGGGAATCGTGCGTTTCGGGTCTTTGGCTTCTTCAGCCGCCATCGCCGCACCTTCAATCGCAAGGAAAAACCAGATGGCAAACGGGATCGCCGCAAAGATGCCGGGGATTGAGGCAATGGTGAACTCGTTCGAACCCGACCAGCCGTTGAGCACGAAGTTGCTGAAGCTGAAGCCCGGTGCGACCACGCCCATGAACACCAGCAACTCGGCGACGGCGAGCACGGTAACCACCAGTTCAAACGTGGCGGCGATGCTGACGCCGAGGATGTTGAGCGTCATGAACACAAAATAGGCGCCAACGGCGGCAATCTTGGGGTCAAGTTCTGGGTATTGAACGTTCAGATAAGCGCCAATGGCCATGGCAATTGCCGGGGGAGCAAAGACGAATTCAATCAGCGTGGCAATGCCGGCAATCAAGCCGCCTTTCTCGCCGAAGGCCCGTCGGCTGTAGGCAAAGGGCCCGCCAGCGTGGGGAATGGCGGTGGTCAATTCGGTGAAACTGAAGATGAAACAGGTGTACATCGTCGCCACCATCAGGGCGGTGACGAGGAAACCCAGAGTGCCTGCGGTGCCCCAGCCGTAACTCCAGCCGAAGTACTCGCCGGAAATCACCAGGCCGACGGCAATGCCCCATAAGTGCAGGGTGCCGAGTGTGGGTTTGAGCTGTGTGGAAGAAGTCATAAGTCCTCGCTGTCTTTTTTATTGTTTGATCTGTTGGACTTTCGGAAACTGATTTTTGGTGTGGAGCGGGCACGCAAAGCCCGTGCCAGAGCGGCAGGGCAGTGATTTGTGGTGTGTTTGAGGATGCCTTCGCGGGCAAGCCTCGCTCCTACAGGTACGGCGTGATCCTGTAGGAGCGAAGCTTGCTCGCGAAGGCCGTTATGCGGTTTCGCGCGGGGTTAGAAGAAGCCCAACGGATTGATGTCGTAGCTCACCAGCAGGTTTTTGGTCTGCTGATAGTGATCGAGCATCATTTTGTGGGTTTCACGACCGACGCCGGACTTTTTGTAGCCACCGAACGCAGCGTGCGCCGGGTATAGGTGATAGCAGTTGGTCCACACGCGACCGGCCTTGATGGCGCGGCCCATGCGATAGGCGCGGTTGATGTCGCGGGTCCAGAGGCCGGCGCCGAGGCCGAACTCGGTGTCGTTGGCGATGGCCAAGGCTTCGGCTTCGTCCTTGAACGTGGTGATGCTCACCACCGGGCCAAAGATTTCTTCCTGGAACACACGCATTTTGTTGGTGCCCTTGAGCAGGGTTGGCTGGATGTAATAACCCGTCGCCAGACTGCCCTCGAGTTTTTCCACCTTGCCGCCGGTCAGCAGCTCGGCGCCTTCGCCCTTGGCGATTTCCAGGTACGAAAGGATTTTGTCGAATTGCTGCTCGGACGCCTGGGCGCCGACCATGGTGTCGGTGTCCAGCGGGTCGCCGCGTTTGATCGACAGGACTTTTTTCATCACCTCTTTCATGAAGTCGTCGTAGATCGATTCCTGCACCAGCGCGCGGGACGGGCAGGTGCAGACTTCGCCCTGGTTGAAGAATGCCAGCACCAGGCCTTCAGCGGCTTTCTCGATGAAGGACGGTTCGGCTTTCATGATGTCTTCGAAGAAGATGTTCGGCGATTTGCCACCCAGCTCCACGGTGGACGGGATGATGTTTTCGGCGGCGCATTTCATGATGTGCGAGCCGACCGGGGTCGAGCCAGTGAAGGCGATCTTGGCGATGCGTTTGCTGGTAGCGAGCGCTTCGCCGGCTTCTTTGCCAAAGCCTTGCACAATGTTCAGCACGCCAGGTGGCAGCAGGTCGCCGATCAGCTCGACCAGTACGGTAATGCCCAGCGGCGTTTGTTCTGCTGGCTTGAGCACCACGCAGTTACCCGCCGCCAGCGCCGGGGCGAGTTTCCACGCGGCCATCAGGATCGGGAAGTTCCACGGGATGATCTGCCCGACCACGCCCAGCGGTTCATGGATGTGATAGGCCACGGTGTTGCCGTCGATCTCGGCAGCGCTGCCTTCCTGCGCACGGATGCAACCGGCGAAATAACGGAAGTGGTCGGCGGCCAGCGGGATGTCGGCGTTGAGGGTTTCGCGAACGGCTTTGCCGTTGTCCCAGGATTCGGTGATCGCCAGCAGTTCCAGGTTCTGCTCGATGCGGTCGGCGATTTTCAGCAGCACCAGCGAGCGCGCCTGGGCGGACGTGGCGCCCCAGGCATCGGCAGCGGCGTGGGCAGCGTCCAGGGCTTTGTCGATGTCTTCGGCCGTGGAGCGCGGGAATTCGGCAATCGGTTGGCCATTCACTGGCGAGGTATTGGTGAAGTACTGACCTTTGACAGGCGCGACGAACTCGCCGCCGATGTAGTTACCGTATTTGGCTTTGAACGAAACGATAGCGCCTTCAGTACCTGGGTGAGCGTAACGCATGGTGTTTTCTCCTTGGCTTTTGTACTTATTAGAGAGGCGCATGTGCGCTTGCTATAAGCGTAGAGCAAAGGTCGGGCCACTGCCCTGTGAGCTAGGCAAATCAAGGTCTTGCGCGTTTTTTGTCGGACGGATGGATGGCGGCTGTGACGCTTTCGGTACAGCCCCCATGACAGTTTGTACCGCTTGTGGCACAAGCTGTGACTGACCGGTCTTGCCAGCATTGCAATGCGGGCTAGGCTGGAGGATGCTCGAACCTCCCTGTAGGAGCGAGGCTTGCCCGCGAAGAACGATAACGCGGTGCATCAGGCAAACCGCGTCATCGTTCTTCGCGGGCAAGCCTCGCTCCTACTGGGTCGGCGTAAACCTCTCGGGGAGAATAATAAGAAATGCACGACAACCATTTGAGTCGCCATGCCCAGCAAGTGCTGACCGTGACCCAGGGGAAATCCCACCTGCACGGTCCCGGCAGCGATCCGTCCATCGCCCGTTCCTGGCTGCGTTGTCTTGAGGACTATCACCTCGACCCGGCCCTGACCATGGCGCCGACGGTGCTGGAGCATGGTCGTGTCCTCGAAAGCCGCGAACGCTTGCAGCAAGTGCTGCACATCGCCGGCAACGAAATGAGCAGTCTTCATCAGCAGCTGTCCGGCGCCGGTCATGCGGTGCTGCTGACGGATGCGCGCGGGGTGATCCTCAATTGTGTGACGGCACCCGCCGAGCGGAAGATTTTCGAACGCGCCGGCCTCTGGCTCGGTGCCGACTGGAGCGAAGCCTGCGAAGGCACCAACGGCATCGGCACCTGCCTGGTGGAGCGTCAGTCGCTGACCATTCACCAGGACGAACATTTTCGCGGACGCCACACCGGCCTGACCTGCTCAGCGAGCCCGGTGTTCGATCCGCATGGCGAACTGCTGGCGGTGCTCGACGTGTCCTCGGCGCGGCACGAGGTGTCGCGGCAAAGTCAGTTCCACACCATGGCCCTGGTCAATCTGTCGGCGAAGATGATCGAGAGCTGCTATTTCCTGCGTTACTTCGACAATCAATGGTTGCTGCGTTTTCACCTGCAGGCGGAATCCGTCGGGCTGTTCAGCGAAGGGCTGCTGGCGTTCGACGGCGAAGGTCGGATCAGCGCGGTCAATCAGAGCGCGTTGAACCTGCTGGGGCATAGTCGTGGCGGGCTGCTGGGCAAACCGGTCGAGGCGTTTTTCGATTGCTCGCTGGATGAGTTGCTGGGCCGCGCGAGTGTGAATGCCAGCGCCAGTTGGCCGTTGCGCGCACGTGACGGGCGCGGCCTGTTTGCCGTGTTGCGCGGTCAGCCGCGCAGCATTCCGGTGCCGGTAGTGACCAGTCGGGTCGTTGCCGAACCTGCGCGCCTGTCGGGCATTTGTCTGGGCGATGCGGGTTTGCAGGAAGACTTCCGCAAATCCCTGCGCGTGTTCGAACGGGATGTGCCGCTGTTGATCAATGGCGAAACCGGGTCCGGCAAGGAGGCCTTCGCCAAAGCGGTGCATCAGGCCAGTCAGCGGGCCGAAAAAGCCTTCGTCGCGCTCAACTGCGCGGCCATCCCGGAAAGCCTGATTGAGAGCGAACTGTTCGGCTATCGCGGCGGCAGCTTTACCGGCGCACGCAAGGAAGGCATGCGCGGCAAGTTGCAGCAGGCGGATGGCGGGACCTTGTTTCTCGATGAAATCGGCGACATGCCGCTGGCGTTGCAGACCCGGCTATTAAGAGTGCTGGAAGATCGGCAAGTGGTGCCGATTGGCGGCGAGCCGGAGGCGGTCAACGTGCGGATCATCAGCGCGACTCACCGTAATCTTCTGGAGCGGGTGCAGGACGGCAGCTTCCGCGAGGATTTGTATTACCGGCTCAATGGGTTGGAGATTGCGTTGCCGGCGTTGCGCGAACGCAGTGACAAATCGCAGTTGCTCGACTTCCTGCTGGCGGAAGAGGCGGGCGGGGAGACGGTGCTGATTGATGAGCCCGCACGCCAGGCGTTGCTGGGTTTCGCCTGGCCCGGAAACGTGCGGCAACTGCGCAACGTGCTGCGCACCTTGGCGGCGTTGTGTGATGGCGGGCGGATCGGGCTGGAGGATTTGCCGGCGATGATTCGACAGGCCAGGCCGATGCCGGTTGTTGCCGTCGAACCGCCTTGCGAACATCCGCTGGATGATGCCGAGCGCCTGGCGTTGCTGAATGCGCTGGAGCAAACCCGTTGGCACATGACCCATACCGCCGAGCAGTTGGGTGTCAGCCGTAACACCCTCTATAGAAAGCTGCGTAAACACGGCATCGCACGGTGAATGCAAACCTGTAGGAGCCGGCTTGCTGGCGATGACGGTTTCAGGGACGTCATCGCCAGCAAGCCGGGCTCCTACAGAGGCTGACACGAAACAAAGGTGCGATTTTCGCCTCCCTACGCTAACCTGCGGCCATGTTTTACGAGGTCGACTAATGCACATTCATATTCTTGGTATCTGCGGCACTTTCATGGGTTCGATGGCGGTTCTGGCCAAAGAGCTGGGCCATCACGTGACCGGCTCCGATGCCAACGTCTATCCGCCGATGAGCACTCAGCTTGAGGCGCAGGGCATTGAACTGACCCAAGGTTATGATCCCGCCCAGCTCGATCCGGCGCCGGATCTGGTGGTCATCGGCAACGCCATGTCCCGCGGCAACCCGGCTGTTGAATACGTACTGAACAAAGGCCTGCCTTACGTCTCCGGTCCGCAATGGCTGGCCGATCACGTGTTGCAAGGCCGCTGGGTGCTGGCCGTCGCCGGTACGCACGGCAAAACCACCACCAGCAGCATGCTGGCCTGGGTGCTGGAACACGCGGGCATGAGCCCCGGTTTCCTGATCGGCGGCGTGCCGCAGAATTTCTCGGTGTCGGCGCGTCTGGGCGGCACGCCGTTCTTCGTGATCGAAGCCGACGAGTACGACAGTGCGTTCTTCGACAAACGCTCCAAGTTCGTTCACTACCGCCCGCGCACGGCGATCCTGAATAACCTGGAGTTCGATCACGCTGACATCTTCCCCGATCTGCTGGCCATCGAACGGCAGTTCCACCATTTGGTGCGGACCATCCCAAGCGAAGGCCTGGTGATCCATCCGACCACCGAACCGGCGTTGCAGCGCGTGATCGAGATGGGCTGCTGGACCCCGGTGCAAACCACCGGCGCCGGTGGTCAGTGGCAGGTCAAACTGCTGAGCGAAGACGGTTCGAAATTCGAAGTGATGTTCGAAGGCGTCGCTCAAGGCGTGGTCGAGTGGGACATGACCGGCCAGCATAACGTTGCCAACGCACTGGCCACCCTGGCAGCAGCGCGGCATGTCGGTGTTGTTCCGTCGATGGGCATCGCCGCGTTGAGCGCGTTCAAAAGCGTGAAGCGCCGGATGGAAAAGGTCGCCGAGGTTCGCGGCATTACCATCTATGACGACTTTGCCCATCACCCGACGGCCATCGCCACGACCCTCGACGGTTTGCGCAAACGCATCGGCGACGCGCCGCTGATCGCCATCATCGAGCCGCGCTCCAACTCCATGAAGCTCGGCGCGCACCGCGACGGCTTGCCGGAAAGCGTGGTCGATGCCGATCAGGTGATCTGGTACGCACCGGCCAACCTCGGTTGGGATCTGGGCGCAACGGCGGCGCTGTGCACGGTGCCGTCGATTGTCAGCGAATCACTGGAAGGCATCATCGACCGTGTGAAGAGCCAGGCGCAGCCCGGCACTCACGTGGTGATCATGAGCAACGGCGGCTTCGGCGGCCTGCACGGCAAACTCGCCGAGGCGCTGCAATGAACAACGGCCCGGAACGCATCACGCTTGCGATGACTGGCGCGTCGGGCGCCCAGTACGGCTTGCGCCTGCTGGACTGCCTGATCCGCGAAGACCGCGAGGTGCACTTCCTGATTTCCAAGGCTGCGCAACTGGTGATGGCCACCGAAACTGACGTCACGCTGCCGCCGAAAACCCAAATGATGCAGGCCTTCCTCACCGAGTACACCGGCGCTGCCGCCGGGCAGATTCGGGTGTACGGCAAGGAAGACTGGATGTCGCCGGTGGCCTCGGGCTCCGGTGCGCCGTCCGCGATGGTGGTCGTGCCGTGTTCGACCGGGACGCTGTCGGCCATTGCCACCGGTGCCTGCAACAACCTGATCGAGCGTGCCGCCGATGTCACGCTGAAGGAGCGTCGCCAGTTGATTCTGGTGCCGCGTGAAGCGCCATATTCGAGCATTCATCTGGAGCACATGCTCAAGTTGTCGAACATGGGCGTGACCATTTTGCCTGCGTCGCCGGGCTTCTATCATCAGCCGCAGACCATCGATGACCTGATCGATTTCGTGGTGGCGCGGATTCTCAACCTGCTGAACATTCCACAAGACATGCTGCCGCGTTGGGGCGAACACCATCTGACCAGCGATGAATAAGCTGCTGACGATTGTGCTGGCGCTGCAACTGGCGGGGTGCGCCACGGCACGCACGCTGGATGCTGCCAAACCGGGGGCGCCGGTGGTGTATGCGGGCACGCGCCTGGATTTGTACGCCCTGAATGGCGGTTGCTGTGCGATGGATCGTTTTGGGGCTGAGGCGCCGAGCTATCCGGGTGTTGATCTGCCGGCCAGCGCGTTGCTTGATACGTTGTTGCTGCCGTTGTCGGTGTTGACGGTGATCGGGGTCAGTTTTCAGGCGACTGGCGGGTTGTAGCCGTTCGGCTTTAGACCTGCGTTGTTCCCTTCGCGGGCAAGCCTCGCTCCTACAGGTTCACCATTGACCCTGTAGGAGCGAGGCTTGCCCGCGAAGGCGTCCGCTCAAACGACGAAGAACTATTTGCCTAGCTTACGCAACTCATCCGACTCAACAATCCGTATCCCATCCTGTTCTTCCAGCGCCAGTCGCCACATTGCCCTGGCCAGTTGGCACGCTTCGATTCCGCGGTATTTGCCGGGGATCAAGCGGGACAACGGACCGGCGAACTGCTCGGCCAGACGCGGTTCGAGGCGCTCACCCAGCAACACCGAAGGTCGACAAATGGTCAGCTGTGGCCAGTTTTGCGCGCGCAATGCGTACTCCATCTCGCCTTTGACCCGGTTGTAGAAAACCGAGGATCTGCGATCGGCCCCCAAGGCGCTGATCACGATCAAGTGTCGCGCACCCATTTCCCGCGCCCGTTTGGCGAAGGCCACTACCATGTCGAGGTCGACCGCGCGGAACGCCGCTTCCGAGCCGGCCTGTTTGATCGTGGTGCCGAGGCAGCAGTAGGCGATGTCGACGCGACCGCTGAGTTGCGGCAGGAACATCGCCGGGTCGCCGACCGGGTTTTCCAGATGCGGATGCTCGGCCAGCGGCCGGCGTGAGGGGGCCAATACGCGCGTGATCGTGGGCTCGTTGAGCAGGCGATCAAGCAAGTGTTCACCGGTTAACCCGGTAGCTCCGGCAAGCAATACGTGCTGAGGCGTCAAGTACATAATATGTCCCCCTTGATACTGATCAGCTTAGTTGCTCTTTGCGTCCTTGCTGTCGATAGAGACACTTTGTAGCGCTTTTCGTGCCTGCTGTTTGCGTAATAGCTGCCAATGGGAGAGAACGGTTTTCGGCGCCCAGATTTGCGGTTCAGAGGCTTCGAAGCTGTCCGCCAGTTCACGCTCGGCCACGGAGGCCTTGGCCAGCTTGAAGGCTTGTTCCAGGTCGTCGGTCTGGTTCAGGGCCTGGGCGAACAGCGCGTCGCCGAAGTAGGTGAAGTTGGCTTCTTCCGAGCACCCGAAGGACACGCGGTCGGCGCGCGACGCGGTCATGATCAGGGTACGTTCGTCCTTGAGGGCGGGGATGAAACCACCGGAGTAGCAAGACGAAATCACGATGATCTTGTCGCGGTTTTTCAGCGGGGCGAGCACGGCGCCGAGTTCGTTGGCCGGCAGGTCGGACAGCTCCATGCGCGGCTGGTCGAGCACCAGTTCGTGTTCGCTGGTGCCGTGGCTGGTCAGGTAGATGAAGATCAGGTCTTCCGGGCCGCTGCGCTCGGCCAGCGTCAGCGCTGCACGGCGCAGGTTTTCCCGGGTGGCCATCGGCCGGTCGACGAGGTGGTCGCGATGGTTCACCAGGCGGATCTGGCCAAACGCACCGAAACGGCTGGTGAGCATGTTGCTGACGTAATCGGATTCACGCAGGAACACGCTCTGCTTGCCGTCACCGCCGACGGTCAAGGAGTACAACTCGATCGCCGGGGTCGAAGCCGGCACATTGGCCAGCGCGTCTTCGAGCAAGCGGCCCTGGGCCAGCAAGCCGAGTTCAAGGCTGTCGGGCAACAGCTTGCCGTCGGCATCGCGTACTCGCTGGCCGTTGGCCCAGGTGCCGCTCTGCACGGTGCCATCGGTCAGCACCAGCGTGCCGCGTCCCTGATAACTGTCGCTGTCGAACTGGCCGATGTAGAAACTGCCATCTGAAAGGTTCAGTCGACCCTGACCGGTGAAGCGCCAGTCGCTGAACTGGCCGATGTAGTGACTGCCGTCGGCGCCGATCAACTCGCCTTTTCCATTCAGCGAGCCTTCCTTGAACTGGCCGAGCCAGACATCACCGTCGGCGTTTTCGTAGCGGCCCTTGCCGTGCAGTTGGTTGTTCTTGAAGCTGCCGACGTAAATGTCGCCTTCAGCACTGTTGAATGTCCCGTTGCCTTCCAGCTGACCGTCCTTGAAATGCCCGGTGAACTGATTGCCGCTGGCGTCGCCACGCTGGCCTTCGCCGTTGGGTTTGCCATGGGCGAACTGGCCTTGATACGAGCTGCCGTCTTCGAGCTCCAGACGGCCGAGCCCCGAATATTGATCGGCCTTGAATTCGCCGCGGTAGGTCATGCCGTTTTCTTTGAGGGTGCCTTCGCCTTCGCGCCGACCCGCCTTGAAGCCGCCGGTGTAGCTGCTGCCGCTGGTGGTCAGCGTGCCCTGGCCGTCGAACAGCCCCAGGTTGAAATTGCCGCGATACAGCTCGCCGTTGCTGCCGTGCCATTCGCCCTGGCCGTGCCACTGGCCCTTGTCGAAACTGCCGGCGTACCAGCTGCCGTTCGGGTAATCGACGCGACCCTGGCCTTGCAGCAAGCCGTTGACCAGGTCTCCGCGATAGCGGCCGCCGTCCGGCAGGCGCGCATCGGGCGGCAACAGCGATTCGCTGTCGCCGCAAGCGGTGAGCATCAGGGTCAGGGCAATGAGTGCAAGTGAGCGCATAGCGGGATCCGGGCAATTAGGCGACCGAGTATGCCGCAGCTCTATGACTGAGATATAGAGAGAGGTCGCGAAACAGCGTGAGCTGCTTCGCATCCGGGAGGGTTTACACGAAGCAGAGCGACAGTGGCTCGGCGATATAGGCCGGTTTGTCCGAACCTTCGATCTCGAGCGTGGCGGTGGCCTTGAGCAGCCATTGGCCGGGCTTCTTCTCGGTGACTTCGGTCAGATCGACCTTGAGGCGCACTTTCGAATTGACCTTGACCGGCTGAATGAACCGCACGCTGTCGAGGCCGTAATTGACCACCATCTTCAAGCCTTCAGGCAGGATGAGGATGTCTTCCATCAGTTTCGGGATCAGCGACAGCGACAGGAAACCGTGGGCAATGGTGCTGCCAAATGGCGTTTGCGCGGCTTTGACCGGGTCGACGTGGATGAACTGATAGTCTCCAGTGGCTTCGGCGAACAGGTTGATGCGCTCCTGATCGATAGTTAGCCATTCGGAACGTCCAAGTTCCTTGCCGACATAATCTTTGAGCTCTGCAACTGGAACATAGGGCATTGAGACTCTCCTTGGGTTCATCGGTTTTATAGTTTTGAGGTGGGGGGATTTGACCTCCCGGATTACCACTTTAGATCAACATGGCAAATTGCTCCGGTCAACTGACCATGCTTTTGGCGAATGCCGGTCTATAGCGTTGGCATGCTTATAATGCCGGGCGCGATTTTTCGGGGGAGAGGACGGATGTTGTTACGTGGCCTGACCTGGCTGGTGTTGTTCCAATTGCTGGGCACCGCCATCAACCATTTGTTTTTGCCGGTGCTGCCGGGGCCGATCATCGGCCTGCTGCTTCTGCTGGTGTTCCTGATCAGCCGTGGCCAGGTCGGCGAGCCGTTGAGCCTGGCGGGCGGCAGC
>NZ_AKJI01000176.1:0-14507 GCF_000282415.1 Pseudomonas sp. GM60 | reverse complement strand
CCGTACGTCAGGGGCGCGAGCGCTTGGTTACTTGGCGCTTCTCCAAGTGACTCGCCGTAAGGGCGAAACCGCCAGCCGCCGTCACCGCAGCAACGGATATGCCCCCCATCCACCCCCTATGAAGCCGAACGCACCGAACCTTGCGACACACCAGTCGGCTGCAGCTTGAACACATAAAACAAAACCGTCAGCAGCACCAAAAACGCCGGCCCCACATACAGCGCCACCCGAGTGTCCGGAAAGTACGCCATCAACCCAACCACCAACACCAAAAACGCCAGTGCCAGATACGAACTCACCGGGTACAACCACATCTTGTATTTCAACCCGGCCCGTTCGTTGGCGCTCAGGCCTTTACGAAACTTGAGCTGAGCCAGCAGGATCATCACCCAGGTCCAGATCGCGCCGAAAGTAGCAATGGCCGTCACCCAGACGAAGACTTTTTCAGGCACCAGGTAATTGAGCAGCACCCCCAGCAACAAGGCGAAAATCGACAGCAACAGCGCACGACGCGGCACCCCGTTGTTCGACGTCTTGGCAAAACCGGCCGGAGCCTGACCATTCTGCGCCAGGCTATAGAGCATGCGCCCCGTGCTGAAAATGCCGCCATTGCAGGACGACAGTGCGGCAGTGATCACCACGAAGTTGATGATACCGGCAGCGGTCTTGATGCCCAGACGCTCGAAGGTCATCACAAACGGACTGCCCTGGGTGCCGATTTCATTCCACGGGTAGATCGACAGAATCACAAACAGCGCGCCGACGTAGAACAGCAGAATCCGCCAGAACACCGAGCCGATCGCGTTGGGAATAGTCTTCTGCGGGTTCTTCGCTTCACCGGCGGTCAGGCCGATCATCTCGACGCCGAGGTAGGCGAACATCACCATTTGCAGGGACATCAACACGCCTTGCACGCCGTTCGGCATGAAGCCGCCGTGAGCCCAGAGATTGGAAATCCCCAACGCCACGCCGTCGTTGCCGAAACCGAATGCGATCACGCCGACGCCGCCGATCACCATCGCAATGATGGTGACGATCTTGATCAGGGCGAACCAGAATTCGAATTCACCGAAGGCTTTTACGGCGATCAGGTTGATCGAGCCCATGCTGACCAACGCGGCGAGTGCCCAGATCCAGCGCGGGACCTCGGGAAACCAGACGCCCATGTACACCGCCACTGCGGTGATTTCCGCGACACAGGTCACCAGCCACAGGAACCAATAGTTCCAGCCCGTCAGGAACCCCGCCAACGGACCAAGGTAGTCTTGGGCATAACGGCTGAAGGAGCCGGCGACCGGGTTGTGCACAGCCATTTCGCCGAGGGCGCGCATGATCACCAGGATCGCCAGACCGCCGATGATGTAGGACAGCATGATGGCCGGGCCAGCCATTTCGATGGCCTTGGCCGAACCGAGAAACAGACCGACACCGATACAGGCACCGAGTGCCATCAAGCGAATATGCCGTTCGCCGAGTTCGCGTTTAAGCGGGCCGCCCTGAGCGGTCTCGCCGTGGGGCAGGTGATTGCCGACTGGCATAGGGGTACAACCTCGTCTTGTTATTGGATATGACCACCGAGTGTCGAAGCGCTGACCGATAAGCCATTGCTTGCCTGAAACCGGACCTGCTTCGTGGGCAGAACCGTCCTGCAGGGCAAAACCCTCCAAGATCAGCGGGACGTGCAGTCTAAAAAGCTTCCAGCAGGATATTTCACTCTACAACCCACAATATTCAGCGAGAACTCTCGGTAAAAGTGCGGTTTTTGGAGGTGCATTACCTGACTTTTTGTAGGAATTTTTACCGCTAAAGCGGCGCGGAGTATTGCACAGCATTGGTGCATCGTCATGCCCCTACCTAGGCAGCATTTACGTGGCGATGGCTCTAGTACGGCCATCCTGTAGGAGCTGGCTTGCCGGCGATGGCGTCCATGAAACCGCCATCGCCGGCAAGCCGGCTCCTACGGATCGGGGACACTGTCCAAAATATCGGGCTCACCTCCCCCCTGTAGGAGCCAGCTTGCTGGCGATGGCGTCCGTGAAATCGCCATCGCCAGCAAGCTGGCTCCTACGGATCGGGGCGCGACTCAAAATATCGGGCTCACCTCCCCCCTGTAGGAGCCGGCTTGCTGGCGATGGCGTCCATGAAACCGCCATCGCCAACAAGCGAGTCCCCTGCAAAAAGAACATTCGCTCATCCCTCGTCAGGGTGAATATTCGATATCCGGGTGTTCACAATTTTTTCACCGGCAGCATCCACCGTCTAAGCTTCAAACAAGTCCGATCAATCTGCGTGAATGGATCAGTCGACTATGGGCGCGTTATGGCAAACCGATACGAGTAAAACTGTGGTCCCGACTGAACGTGTGGATGAAGCGCCTATCCCCGAAAAACCCCGTCGTAGTCGTACCAAACACGGGTGGAAGGCGTTTTGGTTGCTGGTGTTGATTATCCTGATTGCTCTGGGGTTGGCCGCTGCCAGGGAAATGCGTACCTCGAAGTTTCAATCCCGGGAAGCCAGCAAATATGCCGCTACCCTGAGTTACGAACTGAAGCCAGGCCCAAGCGACTCCATTCGCTATCCAGGTGCCGGCCCTTTTGACTTGCGTCTGGGCTACAGCTCTCTGGGTGAATTCCTGCCGCGCCTGATCAAGCGCGACTACGTCGTTGCGGCACAGACCCGCTTTTCCCAACCGTTGATGGACTACACCGACAAAGGCTTTTTCGTGCCCTATGCGGAAAAGATCCAGGCAGGATTGTCGATCACCGATTGCCATGCGGCGCCGCTGTATCAGTACAAATACCCGCAGCAGCTCTATTCAAGCTTTGACGCGATTCCGCCGGTGGTGGTCAGCAGTTTGCTGTTCATCGAAAACCGCTTCCTGCTCGACCCTCGTCAGCCCCGGGCCAACCCCGCCGTGGATTGGCCACGCTTCGGCATGGCGGCGTGGTCGCAGGTCGCCAAAATGCTGCACATGCCTGGCCAATCGGCGGGCGGCAGTACCCTCGCGACGCAACTCGAGAAGTATCGACACTCGCCCGACGGCTTGACCGTGTCCGGCGGGGAAAAAATCCGCCAGATGATTTCCGCCAGCGTGCGCGCCTATCAGGCCGGGCCGGAAACGCTTGCGGCGCGCCAGAACGTGGTGCGTGATTACCTCAACAGCGTGCCCCTGTCCGCCGTGCCCGGCCACGGGGAAGTACACGGCATGGCCGAAGGTTTGCGTGTCTGGTACGGCGCCGACTTCAACAAGGCCAACGAACGGCTGGCCAGTACCAACACCGATCCAAAGGCCATGGCGGAAAAAGGCCTGGCCCTGCGTGAAATGCTCTCATTGATGATTGCCCAGCGCCGCCCTTCCCACTACCTGACCAAGGGCCGCGATGAACTGGCCGACCTCACCGACAGCCACATTCGCCTGTTGGCGCAAAACTTTGTGATCGACGCGCCGTTCGCCGCCGCCGCATTGGCCAGCAAAGTGACCTATCGCGACTGGCAGACCCAGCCAACCATTCAACCGATCGAAACCAACAAAGGCATCAGCGTGGCGCGCAGTCGCCTGGGCGGGTTGCTCAATCGTCCGCTGTACGACCTCGATCGCCTGGATCTCTCGGCCACCAGCACCCTGCAAGGCGAACTGCAAACCCAGGTCACCGAGTACCTCAAGCACTTGGCCGACCCGGCGTTTGCAACGCAGATCGGTTTGATGGGCGAACGCCTGCTCACCCCCACCAGCACCACGCAAGTGCGCTACAGCTTCACGCTGTTCGAACTGACCCCGGACGGTTCGCGGGTGCGCGTGCAAACCGACAGCACCGATCAACCATTCGATATCAATGAAGGCAGCAAACTGGAATTGGGCTCCACCGCGAAAATGCGGGTACTGACGACTTACCTGCAAATCATTGCCGAGCTGCACGACAAGTACGCCGAAATGACCGTCCCGGAACTGAAGAAAGTCGACGTCCCGGATCAGGACCGACTGAGCCGCTGGGCCGTCGATTACCTGATCGAGAACAAGGACCACAACCTGTCGGCCATGCTCAGCGCCGCGCTGGACCGCAAATACTCGGCCAGCCCCGGCGAAGCCTTTTTTACCGGCGGCGGGCTGCATACCTTCGTCAACTTCCGCAAGGAAGACAACGGTCGCATACCGACCTTGCGCGATGCCCTGCGCGAATCGATCAACCTGCCGTTCATTCGGCTGATGCGCGATCTGGTGCGCTACACCACCTATTCCGGCCCGAACAACAGCGCCGCCCTGCTCGGGGACGACCGCGATCCTCGGCGTCAGGAATACCTGGCCGAGTTCGCCGACCGCGAGGGCACTTCGTTCCTGCTGAAGTTCTGGAAGCGCTACAAAAACAAGGACACCCAGGCACGGCTCGAAACCTTCCTCGACAGCATGCGCCCGACGCCGATTCGCATGGCTGCGGTGCATCGCTACCTGTTGCCGCAAGCCAGTCAGGAGAGCTTCAACACCTTCGTGCGCTCGCACCTCTCAGGCGCCAAGCTCACCGAGAAACTCACCGACGAACGCCTGCAACGGCTTTACGAAAATTACAGTCCCGGCATCTACGATTTGCCGGACCAGGGCTTCATCGCCAAGGTCCACCCGCTGGAATTGTGGCTGATCGGTTATTTGTTGAATCATCCTGACGCCAAGTGGAGCGAAATCGTCAAGGCCAGCCAGTTCGAACGCCAGGAAGTCTATAGCTGGCTATTCAAAAGCAAACATAAGGGTGCCCGTGATGGCCGCATCCGCACCATGCTGGAGATCGAGGCGTTCCTCGACATTCACGCGCGCTGGCAGAAAGTCGGCTATCCGTTCGATCACCTGGTGCCCTCGCTGGCCACCGCCATCGGCAGTTCCGGCGACCGACCTGCTGCATTGGCGGAGCTGATTGGCACCATCCTCAACGACGGCGTGCGCATGCCGACACTGCGCATCGACAGCCTGCATTTCGCGGCGAATACGCCCTATGAAACCAAGCTGATCAACGACCCGGATGTCGGTAAACGGGTGATGCCGTCCGAAGTGGCCACGGCCATGCGCGAGGCCTTGTCGCACGTGGTGGACGCGGGTACGGCCAAACGTGTTTCCGGCAGTTTTATCACCCCCGATGGCAAGCCGCTGGCCATGGGCGGCAAGACCGGGACCGGTGACAACCGCATCGAAGCCATTGGTTCCGGTGGACGGATTCTGAGTTCGAAGTCGATCAACCGTACGGCCACCTTTGTGTTTTACATCGGTGATAGCCACTTCGGTACGTTGACCGCATTCGTCCCCGGGCGCACGGCCGAAGCCTTCAAGTTCACCTCGGCCTTACCGGTGCAAGTGCTCAAGGGCATGGCACCGATTCTCACGCCGTATCTGCAACCGGGCACACATACGCAATGCCTGCCCGTGGAGGTCGCACGACGCTGAAAAACGATGGCGGTAAATAGTTATTTTCGGCATTGAAAATTCCAATGCTTTGCCGGGAAGAACGCGTTTCAAGCAGCGGGAATTCAGACTTTTACTTTGAACCTCGGGCGTTAGGCTGGTCACTCCACTTAATGCTCAAGGTTTATTGAAAGCATGACTGACTTACACGGACGTATATCAGCGCTACAGCCACCCGTGGCCGACGACAATAAAGGTCACCATTACGCGTTCATCAAGAACCGTATCCACCCCGTTTTCAAAGACGCTTCAGCGCGACGGGCTCAGGAACTGAGCCTCACACAAACGGCTTCAGGACATTGGGTCCGGAGCGCCACAGGCTTCGACCACACGCCGTTACAAGAAGCCAATCTTGAACTTTGGTCCACGCAGAATGCAGTCGACCGGTTCATGGATGAAGTGCAGGACGTTTACACGTTCGCCGAACCGTTACTCACCGACGCACTGCAAAAAAAATTCAACGTCGATGTCGATGTCACCCGCACGTTCTTGCATCTGTACTTACCCAAAACACGCCCGTGGTATGTCTTCGACGTCTCCGGCGGTGTTGTTACCCGAACCGTCTCATTGCTGGACGCCGCCCTGCACAACTTCGCACGTCACGAAACCTGCGAACCGGACTCGGACTTCATCAGCCAGCCCGATGCACGCGGGCACTTCGACGTCCTGCCGATCAAACGCAAAATGTCCATTGCCCAGTTCCAGAACCTCTGCCGCGAACTGGACATCGGCGCGCGCTACACGAAATACCTCGAAGAACAGTTGCTGCCCAGTGACGGCCTCGCCCAAGGTTTTTTGAAGTTAAAAATCGTCGAGAGTGAGAAAGCCGCGTTCAAAGCCGCCGTCCAGTTGGCTGTTCTGACGGGCGACATCGACACCGAGGCCAGCGACCTGATCCTGAGCATGCTCGATGGCCAGCGCAACCTCACCCGTAAAGGCCAGGTGATGCAATTTGCCGAACTGTCGATTCTCGACAGCCAACTGAGCGGAATCGTGTTGATCACAGCCAGGCCGGAACAACACATCCGTGAGGTGACGCCGGTGATTGTTTACGTCCCGCAGGACCCAGAACACCCACTGAAAGAGTACCCCTCGACCGTCGCGTTCATGAATGAACTGACGCGCCAGCTGCGCGCCAACAACGTTGTTTCATCCACCGGCATGACCTACCAACAGTACTTCAGCCGTTTCGTCGATCAATCGGAGCGCGGGCATTTTTTCGGCGGGCTACAACAACGGTTGTTCGAGGTGAAATGGCATCAGAAAGCGCCGCTGGACCAGGGACCGAGCTGGCGGGAAGTACCGGTCGACAACCCCAATCTGCATTTCAAAGCCGCACCGATCCCCGGCGAACTCTGGGAATACCTCTTTCAGCAGAAGCTCAACAAGGTGCTGAACGACGCCCGGCACATTGCCGTGTCCACCGCCGATAGCGATAGCAATGCCCGATGGGCCTGGTGGGAAAACTTCAAGAAAATAGTCTCGGACATCTTCAACGTCGCGCTGATGGTCGTCACACCGTTCGTTCCGGGGCTGGGTGAATTGATGATGGTCTACACGGCGTATCAGATGGCCAGTGACGTCATCGAAGGCATCGTCGATATGACCCTGGGGCTGTGGACCGAAGCTGCCGAACACATCATCGGCGTGGTGGCCGACGTCATTCAGTTGGTAGCGTTCGCCGCCGGGGTGAAGATTGGCAACGTTGCGCGCCTGAAGCTTTCGCCACTGATCGAAGGCATGAAACCGGTGGCTCTGCCCAATGGCGAACCACGGCTTTGGCATCCCGATCTCAAGCCTTATGAGAGGCCGAATGTAAAACTGCCCGCTGAAGCCAAACCTGACGCATTGGGTCTCCATGCCCACGAAGGCCAGAACATTTTGCCGCTGGATGAAAAGCACTACGCGGTGCAAAAGGACCCGCAAACCGGCAACTACCGCGTCAAGCACCCGCACCGCGACAACGCCTATTTACCCGAGTTGAAACATAACGGCCAGGGCGCCTGGACCCACGAAGCCGAGAACCCGCGAGCGTGGCAACGCCCGACGTTGATGCGTCGCCTCGGCCATTCCGTGGACGGTTTCAGCGACGCAGAACTGGACAATATGCGCATCGCCAGCGGCACCGACGACGCTGCGCTGCGCCGGATGTACGTCGACAACATGGCCCCGCCACCGCTGCTGGATGACAGCCTCACACGCTTGAAAATCCAGCACCAGACCCGCGAGGCCATTGAACGGATTCGAACCGGTCAACCTCTGGATCCTGCCTCCTGGTGGTTTGAACCCCTGGCGACGTACCTGGACGGCTGGCCTGTGGATAAGGCCCTGAAGGTTTACGAAGACGCCGACATGACGGGGCGCTTTCGCCAGTACGGCAATGCCGAGGCGAGCGAGGCGCAGACGCTATCCACCAGCCAGTCGCAGCTCATGAGCGAGCAGTTTGCGCCGAGGCTTGTCGAGTTCCTCGGCGAAGAAGAGCTGCAAGCGATGCTCGGTCGGTCAACCGCCAAAAGTGAACAGGTACAAGCCCTGCGCAATCGACTGGCGGACGAAGCCAATCGACTGAACGCAGACATCGTCAATCAGCTTTACCAAGGTACGGAGGCGTCCGACGACCCACAGGTCCGACTCATTCGCCAGACTTTCCCCGAGCTGTCGACCCGCGCGGCACAGACGCTGCTGAACAGTTCCGACGCGGCCGACCTCATGCGCATGAATCAGGAGCAACGCCTGCCGTTGAACCTCAAGAGCCGCGCCCGTGAAGCCGCCTTCGAAGCCCGGACCAACCATGCGTATGAGGGGTTTCATGACGGCGCGCAGTGGGTGGCGCAAACCGAAAGCCTGGTGCTGAATGCACTGAGGATTCATACCGACACCTTCGCGCAATTACGTATCGAGGTGCGTGAAGGCAACGATGCCGGACCACTGCGCGGCAGCGTGGGGGCACACGATGCGGCGACGGTGCGGGTGCTGGTCAAGGATGAGGCCAACCGGTTCGAACTCTGGGACGCCGACAACCACAAGCTGCACGACGCCGCTGATTTTTTCGAAGCCGTGCTCACGGCGTTGCCGAAAAACAAACAGGCGCAGTTGGGCTATCGGCCAGGCCAGGGGGCGTTTTTCAAGCAATGGGTCATGGCCAAGACCGAGACCCCGGCCGAACGCCGCACCGCGCTCGCCGCACCACCGATCCGCCCGATGGCGAACCACGAAGACATGATGCTGCTCCGCGGCCCCGGCTTCTCCACCACCGCCGCCACGCTCACCGACCGGGTGCAGGATTTGTACCCGCACTTCAACGAACGAGAGGTCGACACCTTCGTTCGATCCCTGGGTTCGCAAGAGCAAGGGCATCAGACACTGACGAGGCTTGACCGAGAGCGGTATGACCTGCGCAAGCTGCTCAACCGGTGGCAATATCAGCAACCCGATACGTGGGGGGCCGACCGACAGGGGTTCGTGCGCGGTGGCGGGCTGCACATTGCCGAGCGGCTCATCGATTGTTTCTCAAGAAAACCCACCGTGTTCGGTGAGCGCAGCACCATGGTCGACGGCGGTTATGCGCTGGACCTGTCGGTAGAGTTCGATGTGCCCGACCTCGAGCGCTGGTGGAAGGAACTGCCGCCGGATATCAAACACTACGTCGATCAGATCAGCACGCTGAATCTGGACCGCTCGAACGTCTCCGAAAACGCCTCTGGCCTGTTGGGCGACTTCCCTCATCTGCGGCAACTGAGCGCCCGCAGTTGCGGGTTGACGCGACTCCCCAACGCCATCGGCAAGATGCATTACCTGCGAACGTTGCGGCTGATGAACAATGACATCACGTTAACGCCGTCGGCCGTCGAGCAACTGCGAAACCTGACCCACCTGGAAACCATCAGGCTCGATGACAATAAGCAACTGGGCATGCTTCCGAACGTCGGGCGCATGCCCAAACTGAGAATCCTGAGTTTGAGCAACACAGGGGCAACCACCTGGCCCGATGGGCTGTTCGGGCCCTTCAGCAAACGTCGACCGCGGGGCTTCTTTCTGGATTTGCAGGAGAACCCGATCAGCGTCATTCCAACTGTCGTGCCTGGCTCGGAGGATGCCTTCCTCGTGGCGCGGACCCGCTTGTTTCCAAAGAGTCTTTCGCAGGAAAACCTGATCACGTTCAAAGCCTATCGACGTTCGGTCGGCTTCGCACCCGACCAGATCTATGCCGAGGCTGCCGCTGACGCGATGCACCAATGGCCGACGAAGGATGACTCTGTGTGGTGGAGTGCCGAGGTCGGGGGGCTGGGTACTTTCCGCGAGGACGCCTGGCACGATTTGATGACCGAACCTGGCTCCGAAGATTTTTTTGCCTTGATCGAGAAACAGACACGCTCCGCCGATTACCGGGCCGGCGGTGAATTGCGCCAACAACTGAGCAGTCGAGTCTGGCGCATGGTCGAAGCCATTGATGTGGACACTCCTTTGCGCAATGAACTGTTCGAAATGGCCAAGGCGCCCACCACCTGCGCCGATGCCGGGGCGCAGGTGTTCAACCACATGGGCATCAAGGTGCTCGCCTCCGAAGCCTATGCCTTGTCGACGTCCAACGCCGTCCTTGAAAACAAACTGGTGAACCTGGCAAAAGGTGCCGCTCGCCTCGCGCGCGTGGATGACATTGCCCGTGCCGATTTCGGCGGCCGTGAAGGCACTCCCGATGAGGTGGAGGTTTACCTCGCCTACGAAACCGGCCTGGCTCAACGCCTCGGTTTGCCGTGGCAATCGGAGTCGATGCTGCATCGTCCCTTGGCCGGCGTGAGCGCCAAAACCCTCGACACCGCCTTCGATACGGTGATGGCGATGGAGGCCGGTGACGGGTTGATCAACGACATGCTCGAACAGCCGTTCTGGGAGAAATACTTGCGTGACACTTACCCGAACGAGTTCAGGCGCAATACCCGGCTGTACGAAACCCAAAGCGACTTGCTGGATGAGTTGCGCGATGCCCAGCACGCCTGGGCCCGCTCCAAAGGCCAGCAGATTGCGCAACGACGGGCACTCAAACAACGTCTGCAAGACCTCGCCCGGCGACTGGGTGTCGATGACAGAGTGGTGCTCACCGATGAAGACATGAGCGATGAGGTCTACGGCCGATTGCTTCACGACATGGGCTACGAAGAAAAAGAGCTGAGCAGAAAGCTGACCCGCGCAGCATTGCAAAAAGCCGCAGAGCAATAATCGGGCAACCCTGATGCATCGGGTAATGCATCAGGGTTCAACCCTTAACCCACTTCCGAATCCCAGATGACGGTGACAAGGCCGGAGTAGGATCGGGCGACACCGGGTTTGAGCATTTCGCCGACTTCGTCTTGGGCAATCTCGAAGTGCAACGCTCCCGGCTTGCGATCGACATAAAAGCGAGGCTGGAACAACTCGGTGCCACTACCGTCGCGCCGCAACGGCCGGCGATTGACCGGTTGCGCGGCGGCATCCACCAGGCCACTGGGCAGGGTCACGCTGACATCGAGCGGCACGACATGGCCTGAAACCGGGTCGCGCACCGAACAACGGTTGCCATCCAGGCTGTACTGGCAATCGAGGTTCATCTTGAAACGGCTCGACGAAGACACATTGAACGTCTGATCCCGGAACAGCCGTGTGGGCTTGCGTCCCTGCGTCAGCCAGGCCTGCCAGCCGCCCTGCGGGACCAGTTCGATGCGATTGCCGCCGGGGGGAATCTCCACTTTGAGCGCATGTTCGACGCTTAGAGTGAAATTAAGGCTTATCAAATCGTCATCAGGCAACATGATATCGCCCATATCAAAATCGCCACGAGGACCCACGACGTAATTCAAAATGCCCTTGTAAGTCCCCGACGACATCTGCAAGGGATTAGGCGTCGCTAGCTCGTATGAAAAACTCATATTTTCGTAGGCAAAACCATAGTCTTGCGTTATCGGCAACTGGGCTTGCTTCGAACAAACACCTCCACCCGCCGGGATCCTCCAGAAAAAAGCGAAATAATTGGCGTTGCCGTAGCTCGTTCCGCCCCTGACACAGGGTGGCGACGGCCATCCCCAGTGGGCGATCCAGGTGCTGGCGTGAAGAGGTGTCTTGATCGTATAGGCTGCCCCGATTCCGCTGAATCGCATTTTGACCGTTGCAGACTCGCCCGTTTGATCATGAATGACCGTCGCTTCCTTCCATGAAGACGGAAGCCGAAACATAGGCCCCTGACGTTCTTCGTGCAAAGCCTGAATG
The DNA here is from genome assembly GCF_000282415.1 of Pseudomonas sp. GM60. Classification (NCBI taxonomy): domain Bacteria; kingdom Pseudomonadati; phylum Pseudomonadota; class Gammaproteobacteria; order Pseudomonadales; family Pseudomonadaceae; genus Pseudomonas; species Pseudomonas sp. GM60. The sequence continues at coordinate 2,824 of NZ_AKJI01000176.1, read as the reverse complement.
GGAGCGATAGCCCTGAACCGGATCGGCACCCCGATACTGAAAACACCAGGCTCACAGTACGTTGGGTGCTCCTTGCAATGACCGCCTTGCGGTGTGGTGTTCTGGAAAGCGTTGCGCATGGGGTTCGCCGGATCAGGTCGAAACACGGCACTCATTTCCAGGGTGACTGCGAAAGCCGAACCCGTAGCCCCAAAAACCACGCTCACCAGGACAAGCAAGATTAACGATCGCAACCGTTTGGATGACTTCATCATTACAAACTCCACCGCCCTATTAGCACCACGCCAGCACTTTCCCGGCATAAACAAACGAAAACATCTGCTGCGACAAAATCAAACATCTATGCCCCCGGCAACACTGCGTTGAAAAGCAAATTGACGCTGCCGAAATAACTGCCCGGTTTATAAATCCCATCGACAGGCGGCACCGGCGCGATCTCCAGCAACACACGTTTACCCGGCGCGGCCTCGCTCATCGACACCACCTCGCTACTCTCCAGCTCACTCAATAACTTGCCGTTGAACAGCACACGCAAACCAATGTCATGGGCCGGCGTCCCGTTGGACAGGTAAGGCCGGCCCTCAAGCCGGGCTTCGATGGAGCCGGCTTCATTCTTCACATCGAAATACTTGCGCAAGCCGCCCAGGGTCGAGGTCGCCAGATTCCACGGCAATTGCTGCTCGCGGTGAATCCAGCCTGAGTCTGCGGGAATGACATAGAACGCCTGGCTTGGAATCGTCACGAACACGTCGAAGTGGTGCACTTCGCGGGCAGCAAACGCTGAATGGCAGGCCACTGCCGACACCATCAGAACCATCAGTTTTTTGAACATGGTCATCAGCCCTTCACATCGAGCTTCTTGCTGCTCTCGCCTTCAACCAGTGTGAAGCGGTATTCGCGACCGGCCTGTTTCTCGAACTGAAAACTGCGGCCCGCGAGGATGTGATGCTTGGTGGTCGGCATACAGTCCTGCTCGTTCTTGACCGAGCAATCCTTGAACTCATCGATCACCACCACGGTGTTGCCGTCGTTGCGGATGCGGTAATCCGTCGCGCTGTTCTCGATCACGCTGGCGTAACGCGTGTCTTTGGGACGGACGAAAAACACCGCGCCATACCCGGCCAGCACCGTGACCCCGGCGGACAGGGTTTTCTTGTATTCCTCACGCTCTTCACCGGAGACCGCGAACTCGTCTTCTTTCTCCGGCACCACCGGCACGAAACGCACGCGAAAATAACGCTCGCGGTCACGCTCGCCCATGTACAGCAACCGCGTGCCTTGCATGCCACTGGCAGGCACAATCAGCCGCGCCGGGCTGGCCATCAAGCCGTCCCGGGCGCTGCCGTCGGCACTGGATTTGAGCGGTACTTCCTGCGACTTCCCGTCAGCGTCGTAAAGGATTTCCAGGATGTTGACCTTGACGAACGCAGTGCTGTCGCCGCCATTGAAGACGCGCTTCAAATAGGTACTTTTATCGCCGTCCAGGTAATCGTAAACCGTGCCGATATTGATGCTCGGCCCGGCGTGTGCCGTCTGCGTGAACAAACAAAAACCAATCAGTGCCAACCGACGTTTCATCGTCATTTACCTCGTAGATAAACTGCGTATTGCCGGGCATCAGCCTGCCGTCGGCGTCTCTGTCGTTGCGTCCGCCAACGTATCCGGCGTGCAACGCAGGTCGCCGATCATCAGCACATTGTTTTCCGTGCGGCCACGGCTCGGGTCGAGCCGGAACTGGCACAGCAACTGGTTGCCGTGGCGCACTTCCAGGGTCGGTGAACCGGCGTTCATTTCCATGGAGAAGAAGCCGTCCACTTCACTGACCCCGCGGCTGGCGTGGTTGATGATGTGATGGCCCTTGAGCGGGCTGCCCTGGTAGTCCACCAGACGACCGAGCACGGTGAAGGTTTTCATCACGCGAACCTGGCGATACTCGACGCCGCCCTTGTTCAGGTGATAGCTGGAACGGGCCGGCTGGATGGTCGCGGCCGGCACGTGATTGCCCTCGAAATCGAAACTGACCGAGCTGCTTTTGTAGGCGGTGATCGGCACGAAATTGCGCCCCGGTCTGAGCACCGCGCTGCCACCGCTCAAATCGTCGGCGCGCAGGGCGATGTCGTCGATGTCCGATTCGACATCGATGATCATGCCGGCTCCGTTGCGGTGATATTGGCTGGTCACGACCATTTTTTGCCCGCCGACGGCGACGGTGCTGTCGAGGTTCAAACCACCGGTGAAGTCGTTGTTGAATGAGGAGCGCTGGATAAAGCCGTCAGCGTTGACCCGCTCCGATTGCATCGTCGCCATCGCGTTCATGCCGATGCCATAGGTGTCGGTGATGGCCGTGGCGGAAACGCTTTGCAGCAGGTGATCCTGCAAGTCTTTGCGGTAGGTGAGCGAGGCATTGTTATCGCGTCCGCCGTCGCGATCGGTGCGGGTGCCGATGCTGCCGGAGATCTGTTCACCCGGCCCGCCCAGGGCGATGTTGACGCTCAGGTCGACGCCACGGTTGCGGTCATTGCCCGAGCTGAAACTGCCCGGCCTGTCGAACAGCGACAAGCGCCAGTTGGCGTCGCTGCCGAACAATCGGCCACGCTGGCTCCAGCCCAGATCCACGCCGACGCCTTCGGTGTTGCCCTCGCTGTGGGACACCCTGGCATTGACCGAGCTTTTGCTGGTGAGCCGATGGTTCAGCGACAACGACGAGTTGCTGGTCTGGCCGATAAACACGTTGCGCTGTCGCACCCGCGTGCCGTCCGGCAGCGTGTCGTAGAGCCGGGTGGTGTCGAGCCAGCTGCGGTTGTGGCTGGGGGCGATGCTGCCG
>NZ_AKJI01000175.1:0-10539 GCF_000282415.1 Pseudomonas sp. GM60 | reverse complement strand
GGCAAGCCTCGCTCCTACGGGGCGCGGTGTTTCCTGTAGGAGCGAGGCTTGCCCGCGAAGGGGCCGGTACGGGCGCCACAAGACATTGACCCGCCCCCACACCATGCGTAGCCTTGCGCATTCGAGGTTCTTCGGCGTTTGCCGGAGCTAAGAAGGGAACGCGGTCGATGCCGCGGCTGCCCCCGCAACTGTGAACGGTGATGTTCGCTGCCACGCCACTGCAAACCTGTCCAACGGGTTCGCGGGAAGGCGCAGCCAACGCCAGTCTCGCGACAGGCACACCGTCAGCCAGGAGACCTGCCTCGACACGAATTCTCACTACAACCGGGCGGGGTGATCCGGTGGCGAACTCTTCCGCGCGCCTGTCGCTGCGGTCGTCGTCCCGCATGCCCGCCACCTTGCCAAAGGGCATCCGATGAAAACACTGGCCAAACTCCCCGTCACCATCGTTACCGGCTTCCTCGGCTCGGGCAAAACCACCTTGCTGCGGCACATGCTCGATAACGCGCAGGGCCGCCGCATCGCGGTGATCGTCAATGAGTTCGGCGAGCTGGGCATCGACGGCGAAATCCTCAAGCAGTGCTCCATCGGTTGCACCGAAGAAGAAGCCAACGGCCGCGTCTACGAACTGGCCAATGGCTGCCTGTGCTGCACCGTTCAGGAAGAGTTCTTCCCGGTGATGCGCGAACTGGTCGCCCGTCGCGGCGACCTCGATCACATCCTGATCGAAACTTCGGGCCTGGCCCTGCCAAAACCTTTGGTCCAGGCCTTCCAGTGGCCGGAAATCCGCAGCGCCTGCACCGTTGACGCGGTGATCACCGTAGTCGACAGCCCGGCCGTGGCGGCCGGCACGTTCGCCGCGTTCCCGGACCAAGTGGATGCCCAGCGCAAACTCGACCCGAACCTGGACCACGAGTCGCCGCTGCACGAGCTGTTCGCCGACCAACTGGCCAGCGCCGACCTGGTGATTCTCAACAAGGCCGACCTGATCAGCGCCGAAGACCTGGCCCGCGTACGCCTGGAAGTCGCCGAAGAACTGCCGCCCGCCGTCAAAGTCATCGAAGCCAGCAGCGGTCGCCTGCCACTGGACGTGCTGATCGGCCTCGGCGCCGGTTCCGAAGAACACATCGACAGCCGTCATAGCCACCACGATCATCACCACGACGGCGATGACCATGACGACCACGATCACGACGCGTTCGACTCCATTTCCATCGAACTGCCACAAGCCGACGAAAGCCTGCTGATGGACGCGCTGACGCAATTGGTGGTCAAGCACGGCATCCTGCGGGTCAAGGGTTTCGCGGCGATCCCGAACAAGCCGATGCGCCTGTTGATCCAGGGCGTGGGCACGCGTTTCGACAAGCATTTCGACCGTCAGTGGGGCGCCGACGAAGCGCGCACCACGCGTCTGGTGCTGATCGGCCAGGCGCTCGACGCCGCGCAACTCGAAGCGCAATTGCGCGCCGCGCTCAGCGTTTAACCCATGCACCTGCTCAGGACCCAGCCCGGCGGTTTCGTCTCGGATGACAACATTGCCGACCTTGGACAAACCCCTGCCGAGCTGGTGATCCTGTGCAGCGGCGATTCCAGCCTCGCGCTGCTCGCCGAAGCCGCGCAACAGTTGCCGGACGATTACCCGAGCGTGCGTCTGGCCAACCCGATGCAGGTGCAGAACCACGCCTCGGTCGATTTGTATGTCGACGAAGTGCTGCGCCACGCCAAGGTGATTCTGATCTCACTGCATGGCGGCATTGCGTATTGGCGTTACGGCGTCGAGCGGTTGGTCGAGCTCTCACAGCGCGGCGTGCAGTTGATTCTGGTGCCCGGCGATGATCGCCCGGACCCGGAGCTCAGCGACCTGAGCACGGTGGTTGCCGAAGACCGCGACCGGCTTTGGCATTACTTGCGTCAGGGCGGCATGGCCAACGCGCTCGATCTGTTTCGCTGCCTCGCCACGCGTTGGCTGGAGCGCGACTACGCGTGGGCCGAGCCGCAAACCCTGCCACGCACAGCGATTTACCACCCACAAAAAAGTCCCGCCGCACTGCAGGATTGGCAAGCCGACTGGCAGGCCGATCAACCGGTGGCGGCGGTGCTGTTTTACCGCTCGCATTTGCAGGCGGCGAACACCGCTTTCATTGATGTTTTCTGCCAGCGTTTGCAAGCGGCGGGGTTGAATCCCTTGCCGATTGCCGTGGCCAGTCTCAAAGAGCCCGGCTGCCTCTCGGTGGTCGAGGACTGGCTGGATGACGTCGAAGCCTCGGTGATTCTCAACACCACCGGCTTCGCCCAATCCAGCCCCGAAGCGCCGCACTTGCGACCGTTTCGACGCAACATCCCGGTGATCCAGGCCATCTGCGCCCAGGACAACGAACCCGGTTGGCGTGCCAGCGAACAGGGCCTCGGCCCGCGGGATCTGGCGATGCACATCGCGTTGCCGGAGCTGGACGGGCGGATCATCAGTCGCCCGATCAGCTTCAAAGACCTGGCGTGGCGCAGTGAGCGCAGCCAGTCAGACGTGGTGTGCTATCGAGCACAACCGGAACGCATGGACTTTGTCTCCGAACTGGCGCGGCGCTGGATCGATCTGGCGCGGCTGCCAAACAGCGAAAAACGCATCGCCCTGATCCTCGCCAACTACCCGACCCGCGACGGGCGCATCGGCAACGGCGTGGGCCTCGACACACCGGCCGCTGCGCTGAATATTCTGCGTGCGCTGCATCAAGAAGGTTACCCGCTGCCGGCCGAACTGCCGGGCAGCGGCACCGAACTGATCCAGCAATTGCTCGGCGGCGTCAGCAATGACCTCGACACTCTCGATCAGCGCCCGTGCCAGCAAAGCCTCGCGCTGGATGATTACAACCTGATGTTCAACACCTTGCCTGAGGCTAATCGCCAGGCAGTGCTGGAACGTTGGGGCACCGCGCAAAACGATCCGATGTTCCGTGACGGGCGAATGATGATCGCCGGCCTGCGTTTCGGCCTGACCTTCGTCGGTATTCAACCGGCGCGCGGTTATCAGGTGGACCCGAGCGCGGTCTATCACGACCCGGACCTGGTGCCGCCCCACGGTTATCTGGCGTTCTATTTCTGGTTGCGCAACACCTACGGCGCCCACGGCGTGATCCACGTCGGCAAGCACGGCAACCTCGAATGGCTGCCGGGCAAAGGCGTCGGACTGTCCGAGCATTGCTGGCCGGACGCATTGCTCGGGCCGCTGCCGAACATCTATCCGTTCATCGTCAACGATCCGGGTGAGGGCGCCCAGGCCAAGCGCCGCACGCAAGCGGTGATCATCGATCACCTGATGCCACCGCTGACCCGCGCCGAAACCTACGGCCCGTTACGAAACCTCGAACTGCTCGCCGACGAGTATTACGAAGCGCAATTGCTTGACCCGCGCCGCGCCCGTGAATTGCAGCGCGACATTCTGCAATTGGTGCGCGACACGCACATCGACCGTGAGCTGCAACTGGACGAGAAGCTCGACAGCGACGCCGATGCAGCGATCTGGCTGCCGCGTCTGGACACCTATTTGTGCGATCTGAAGGAATCGCAGATCCGCGATGGGTTGCACATCTTTGGTGAGTCGCCGAGCGGGCGTCTGCGCATCGACACGTTGTTGGCTTTGTTGCGGATTCCACGGGGCGATGGCCGTGGCGCGCAGTCAAGTTTGCTGCGGGCGTTGGCCAAGGCGTTTGGTTTGGGCTTTGATCCGCTGGATTGCGCGTTGGCTGAGCCTTGGGTTGGGCCACGACCGATTGAGCTGCAATTGCTCAACGATGAAGTCTGGCGCACGGCAGGCGATACCCGCGAACGCCTCGAACTGTTCGCCGCTCAACTGATCTCGCAAGTTCTCGATACCTGTAGGAGCGAGCCTGCTCGCGATGGGGTGTCAGCCACATTGGTGTCGACTGCCACACCATCGCGAGCAGGCTCGCTCCCACAGGGTCCGGGGTGGTCAGAGGTGCAGGCCATCCTCGACAACCTGCGCGAAGTGGTCGCGCCAAGGCTCGACGCCTGCGGCCCGGCGGAAATGCGCGGCCTGCTCGACGCCCTCAGCGGTCGTTTCGTCCCCGCCGGCCCCAGCGGCGCGCCGAGTCGCGGGCGGCTGGACGTGTTGCCGACCGGGCGCAATTTCTATTCGGTGGACGTGCGCAACTTGCCGACCACCACCGCGTGGCGCATCGGTTTCCAATCGGCGAACCTGATTCTCGAGCGGCACTTGCAGGACCACGGCGATCACCTGCGTCAGCTCGGCCTCTCGGTCTGGGGCACCGCGACCATGCGCACCGGCGGCGACGACATCGCGCAAGCCATGGCGCTGATGGGCGTGCGCCCGGTCTGGGCGACGGGCAGTCAGCGGGTCGATGACTTCGAAATTCTGCCGCTGAGCCTGCTCGACCGCCCACGCGTGGACGTGACCTTGCGCGTGTCCGGATTCTTCCGTGATGCCTTTGCCAATCTGATCCGCTTGTTCGATGCGGCGGTGCAGGCAGTCGCTGCGCTGGATGAACCGGACGATCTCAATCCATTGGCGGCCAAGGTCCGTGCCGAACGCGAGGCGTTGCTGCAATCGGGCCTTGATGAGGACGCGGCCAAACGGCAGGCCGGTTGGCGCATCTTCGGCGCCAAACCCGGTGCTTACGGTGCTGGCGTGCAAGGGGCAATCGATGGTCGTTTGTGGCAGAGCCGCGAAGACCTGGCCGAGGTTTACCTGAACTGGGGTGGCTACGCTTACGGCGGTGCCGACGAAGGCACGGCGGCCCGCGAGCAGTTCGCCCAGCGCCTGAGCCAGGTTCAGGCCGTGCTGCAGAATCAGGACAACCGCGAGCATGATTTGCTCGACTCCAACGACTATTACCAGTTCCAGGGCGGTATGCTCGCGGCCGTGGAAAGCCTCAGCGGTGCTGCGGCGGCCAGTTACCATGGCGACCACAGCCAACCGGACTTGCCGAAAATCCGTACGTTGAAGGAAGAACTGAACCGGGTGATCCGCTCGCGGGCGGCGAATCCGAAGTGGATCGACGGCGTGAAGCGCCACGGCTACAAAGGGGCGTTTGAACTGGCGGCGACGGTCGATAACCTGTTCGCCTTCGACGCGACGACGCAGTTGATCGACGATCACCAATACGCGTTGCTGGCCGATGCTTATTTGCTGGACCCGGCGACCCGGGATTTTGTCCGCGAGCACAATCCCCATGCGTTGCGCGACATGACCGAGCGGATGCTGGAAGCGCAGCAGCGCGGGATGTGGCAGGAATCCGGCGCCTATAAAGAAGCACTGGAAAACCTGCTGCTGGACATAGAAGAAGACACCTGACACACCGTAGATCCCCTGTAGGAGTGAGACCGGCTTGCCGGCGATAGCGGTGTGTCAGGCAAATCAATATTGACTGACCCAACGCTATCGCCGGCAAGCCGGTCTCACTCCTACAGTAAAAGCAATTACCGACCATGACCGAGATTTGATAATGACCGACACCCCACATTTCCCCTTATCCGCCGTGGTCGGCGCCGACGATCTCAAACTCGCTTTGTACCTCACCGCCATCGACCCGAAAATCGGCGGCGTGCTGATTGAAGGCCCGCGCGGCATGGCCAAGTCCACCCTGGCCCGAGGCCTCGCGGACCTGCTCGCCAGCGGTCAGTTCGTCACCTTGCCGCTGGGTGCCACTGAAGAACGCCTGGTCGGCACCCTCGACCTTGATGCTGCCCTGAGCGAAGGTCGTGCGCAGTTTTCGCCCGGCGTACTGGCCAAGGCTGACGGCGGCGTGCTCTACGTCGATGAAGTCAATCTGCTGCCCGATCACCTGGTGGACTTGCTGCTCGACGTCGCCGCCAGCGGCACCAACCTGATCGAGCGTGACGGCATTTCCCATCGGCATTCGGCGAAGTTCGTGTTGATCGGCACCATGAATCCGGAAGAGGGCGAGTTGCGTCCGCAACTGCTCGACCGCTTTGGCCTGAACGTCGCCCTCGGCGGTCATACCGCACCCGCCCAGCGTGGGCAGATCATCCGTCGGCGGCTGGATTTCGACAGCGATCCGCAACGCTTCTGCGCCGAGTGGGAAAGCCAGCAACAGTCGTTGCGTGAGCGTTGCCAGACAGCGCGCAGCACACTGGCGAGCATCCCCCTGGATGATGAGGCGCTGGCACAGATTACCGAGCGCTGTTTTGCTGCTGGTGTCGATGGCCTGCGCGCCGATCTGGTCTGGCTGCGTGCCGCCCGTGCCCATGCGGCGTGGCGGGGGGCTAGCGCCATTGCCGAGGAAGATATCGATGCCGTTGCCGAGTTCGCCTTGCGCCATCGTCGTCGCGAACAGTCGCCACCGGCGCCGCAGCAGGCCCGGCAACCCGCCCCGCAACAATCCAGCCCGAGCGAAGGCCAGGGCCAATGGGGCGAAATGCCGGCGCAGGCGCTACCGGTCGGCGCTCGACGTGAAGTGCCGAGCTGGCCAAAAAAGCCCTAGGCATTCGCCCTCGATCTGACGCGGGGGCGAATGCCAGACCCCGCGCCGGACGGCTGGACCACGGCAAACAGGGTAAGCGTCATGCCGCCCGCAGCGGCTCGATCAATTGGCCCGGCACTTTGCTCAACGGCCGCCCGCGCCAACGCCAGGATGTGCTGTTTCAATTGCGCACCCGTTCGCCCCATGAACTGTGGCTGGTGATCGTCGACGCCTCGGCCTCGACGCGCCGCCACCAGGCCTTGAGCGACGCCAAGGGGCTGTTGGCGCAGTTGTTCGACGACGCTTACCGCCAACGTGCGCACCTGGCGCTGCTGACGGCCAGCGGCCATGCGCCGAAGTGGCAAGTGCAAGGATTGAAAGCTTCCAGCGGGTTGCGCCACTGGCTCGATGGCCTTGGCGCGGGCGGCGGTACGCCGTTGCTGGCGGCACTGGGCGAAGCGGGGCGATGGCTCGCGGTCCGGCAAAAACGCTTTCCGGCGGAGCAGCAACGGTTGTTGCTGGTGACCGATGGCCGGTTGAAGGAGTGGTCGGGGTTGCCGGCGCTGGCGTGTCCGGGGCTGCTGATCGACATCGAGCGTGGACCGATCCGGCTGGGGCGGGCGCGGCAGTTGGCAGCGGAGCTGCAAACGGATTATCGGCATATTGATGAGCTGGTTTCAGGCTGAGTTATTTGGGTGTTTACTCTGGCCCCATCGCGAGCAGGCTCGCTCCCACAGGGGGGCTATGTCGTTCGCAAATAATGTGTTCACTGTAGATCTAATGTGGGAGCGAGCCTGCTCGCGATGGCATCCATTTGGTTTTGGATAATCACGGCTTACCGGCATCCCTGCCCTATGCTCTGAAAGCAGCCATTCACAGGAGTGAAGCATGCGTGTTCTAGCCACAAACAGTCAGGACGATTTCCGCGTCAAAGCCTACGCCGGCACCAACGGCGTGCTGCTGGCCATGGACCTGGCCGAATCCCGCCGCAAGGGCCTGTTGGGTTTCGCCATCGAAAAACAGCAAGGCAGCAAGCCCTGGTTGTTCCTGTTCAATAGCCTGACGTTCCCCGGCAAGGCTCATACGTTCCCGCAGTTTCACGCCACCCCGAGCAACCTCGCGCCGTTGCAGAAATTTCGCTGGGCCGATTACGCGGTCAATCCGGGGATGACGATCCATTACCGAATCCACCTCGCCTATGGCAGCGCAGATGCACCGCAGCTGGGCGAATTTCTCGAAGTGACCGTCACGTCCGACAACGGCCTGCCGCACAATCAGAGTGTGATTTTCAACCGCGCGGTGGCTGCCAGCCAGGCATTCCAGCGCAAGTTTCCCGACCTCGACGCGTTGATCAGCGCAAACAAGAACCTGCCCATCGAAGCCTGGCCCGATGCGCCGCGCCAGTGGCTGGAAAACGGTTTGCTCGGGCGCTTGCTGGGGTTTATCGAACGGGCGCTGGATGATCAGTGGGCACTGGACATTGCCATTTACGAGTACGAGTTGCAGGTGATCGTCGATGCCGTCAACGCGGCGTTCGAACGGGGTGTGAAGGTTCGCGTGCTGTATCACGCACAACCCGACGATGACGACACCGTCATCAACCAGGCCAGCCTGGAAAAAATCCCGGCGGCGAACAAGCGCGGGCGTGTCACTCACAACATCTTCCACAACAAATACATGGTGCTGAGCCGGGTCGATGCCGCCGGGCAGCTTCAGCCTGAAGCGGTGCTGTGCGGCAGCACCAATTTCACGCCCAATGGCGTTTATCGCCAGGCCAACGTGGTGCATGTGCTGGACGATGCTCGCATCAGCGCCAGCTATCTGCAGACCTTCGAGCAAGTCTGGGCGACACCGGACGAGGTCGGCGTCACCCGGCAATGGATCACGCAACACAACCCGATAGACCCGCAGCAACCGTTGTTCGCCGGGTTCTCACCGCGTTCGGGGCAGGGTGATTTGCGGGCGTTTGTCGAGATCATCAACGCCGCGAAAAAGGACGTGCTGTTTGTCACCGCGTTCGCCTTGCCCGACGATATTCTCAACGCGCTGCTCGGCCAGCCCCACGACGATATTTTGCGTTACGGCCTGCAAAACACAGCCAGCCGTATCACCGGTTTTCACGCTGATCGCAGCGCCGAATTTGCCGCGACTGCGCTGCTCAACACCGGGCTGGAAGGTTGGCTTCGAGAGAACATGAAGGGCCAGAAGGGCAACTTGCTGGTGCACACCAAAGCCGTGGTCACCGACTTCACCAGCGACGCGCCGACGATCATCAGCGGCAGCCACAACCTCAGCGCTGCGGCCAGCAACGGCAACGACGAGAACTACCTGATCGTGCGCGGCGATACCGATCTGGCTGATCGTTATGGTTTGGAGTTGCTGCGGTTTTACGAGCATTACCGCTTTCGCTACTTCGCCAAGAAACTCGCGCTCAAACAGGTGCAGCCGTTGAAGGTGGATGACAGCTGGACTGATGATTATTACCTGGCGGGGGATTTGCGGCAGCTGTCGCGACTGCGTTTCTCCGGACGGTAAATAAGTGTATCCAATGGCCCCATCGCGAGCAGGCTCACTCCTACAAGGGATTTGTGCGCGCCACCGATCACTGTGGGAGTGAGCCTGCTCGCGATGGGAGCGACGCGGTCTTCCCGCGTCAGCAGAATAAGTTAGTCCGCACCAACTCGATCACTTCCTCCTCTAAGCCCGCGCCCGATTACTTCCCCATCGCCTGTCGGTACTGACGCGTACGCCGGCCAATGTACAAACGATCAAGGATCAGCGCCCAGACCGCCGACACCTCAGGCCGGGGCTTGCGGCCACGGCTCAGGCGCTGGAGCTGGAATTTCACCACTGCCATGCTCGCCAGCGCGGCCAACGGTTTGCGTTTCCACTGGATCGGCGGCAGTTGCGGATGGCTGTTCCGGCCTTCGCGCCAGTGTTTGACCAACTGTGGTTCGAGGGCCAACGCGGTGCCGATCCCGGCCATGGCGATGCCGCTGTCGAGCACCTGTTCGACGATCGCCAAACGCCGAATCCCGCCGGTCACCATCACCGGCATACGCGCCACGCTCGCCAGTTCGCCGGCCATTTCCAGAAAGTACGCTTCCCGCGCCAGGGTCCGGCCATCGCGTGCCTCGCCCTGCATGGCCGGTGCTTCGTAGCTGCCGCCCGACAACTCAAGCAAATCGATCGGCTGATCGTTGAGCCACTGGATTACTTGGCGGGCATCGTCGGCGTCGAAGCCTCCGCGCTGGAAGTCGGCCGAGTTGAGTTTTACCGAGACGCAGAATTTCGGTGATACGGCCTGGCGAACGGCGCTGATCACGTCGAGCAACAAACGTGCGCGATTCTCCAGGGATCCGCCCCAGCGGTCGGTGCGGCGATTGGTCAATGGCGACAGGAACTGGCTGATCAGGTAACCGTGTGCCGCATGAATCTGCACGCCGGTGAAACCGGCCTTTTCGGCGAGGGCAGCGCTGGTGGCGAAGCGCGTGATTACCTCGGCGATATCGTCTTCGGACATCGGTTTGGGTTCGGCAAACATCTTGGAAAATGAACCGAGATCCAGTGCCACCGCTGAGGGCGCCCACGCTTGCTGGCCGAGGTTGGCCATGGTCTGGCGCCCCGGATGATTGAGCTGCATCCAGAATTGCGCGCCACCGGAGCGGCCAATCGTTGCCCATTGGCGAAAGCTTTCCCTGTCGCGTTCATCTTCCAGCACCACGCCACCGGGGCCGGTCATGGCGCGGCGGTCGATCATCACATTGCCCGTCAGCAACAACCCGGCTTCGCCCCCGGCCCAGGCCTGGTACAAGCGAAACAGAGCATCGGACGGCGCCTGCCCGGTGTCGGCAAGGTTCTCTTCCATCGCCGCTTTGGCAATGCGATTGCCGATTGTCTGGCCGTTGGGCAAATTCAACGCTTGGAAGGGCGACATGCTTGACTCCTCATCTGTGGAGAACAGAGGCTAAGCTTAAAGCTCACTTTAATGTCAAGCAGGAAAACGAGACCGGGATGGAAATTGGTCAATTGGCTCTGGCGCCCTTCAAGCCTTCGCGCTGATGGCGGCAGCCGATGGGGCGGG
>NZ_AKJI01000174.1:0-12388 GCF_000282415.1 Pseudomonas sp. GM60 | reverse complement strand
CCGGAGCGAGGGCATGGCGAGCATTAGCGAGCCACCGTACGTCAGGGGCGCGAGCGTTTGGTTACTTGGCGCTCTTCCAAGTGACCCGCCGTAAGGGCGGAACCAATAGCAGCAGCAACCGCAGAAACGGATATGTACACCAGCAAAAAAATCGTCGCCTGACACGCAGCAATCGCTGGCAAGCCAGCTCCTACAGGGGCCAAGGTGAACCCCGTGAGAGCAACGTCAATCTCAGGCCAGGCTCTCCACCGTTCAATTCAAAACGCAAAACACGAACAACCAAACGCCCCCCAAAATCCCTGAAAATCACTCACCGGTGCCGAAGACAATCGCGCCCGCTCATGGCTATGGGCATGTACGGCGCAAGCCCCGACACACTGATGAACCTGCGCCGTCATCGGCGCCAACGGTTTCCAATGGCCCGGCACGTTCACCACCGGTGACCATTCCGGCACCACCGGCACAGGCGGCGGCCCGAGTTTCTCGAACTCGGCGGTGCCATAGACAATCTTGCCGTCGACAATCGTCAGCACCGACTCGATCCACTTGACCGCTTCGTCCTCGATGTGGAAATAGTCCGCCGACAGCGCAATCAGGTCCGCCAGTTGCCCGACCTTGATCTGGCCTTTCTTGCCCTGCTCGGAAGAAAACCAGGCGCTGCCGTGGGTGAACAACTCCAGCGCCGTGTCGCGGCTCAAGCCTTGCGGATACAACTCCAGACCACCGACGGTGCGGCCGCTGACCAGCCAATACATCGAAGTCCAGGGGTTGTAGCTCGACACCCGCGTGGCGTCGGTGCCGGCACCGACCGGTACACCTTCGGCAAGCATGCGCGCGATGGGTGGAGTGTGTTCGGCAGCCTTGGCGCCGTAGCGATCGACGAAGTACTCGCCTTGAAAGGCCATGCGGTCCTGAATCGCAATGCCGCCGCCCAAGGCTTTGACGCGTTCGATGTTCTGCGGGGTGATGGTTTCGGCGTGGTCGAAAAACCATGGCAAACCGTCGAACGGGATGTCGCGATTGACCTTCTCGAACACATCGAGCATGCGACTGATGGATTCGTTGTACGTGGCGTGCAGGCGGAATGGCCAACGCTGCTCCACCAGGTGCCGGACCACTGGTTCCAGTTCCTGCTCCATGGTTTGCGGCAGGTCCGGGCGTGGTTCCAGGAAGTCTTCGAAATCCGCCGCCGAAAACACCAGCATTTCCCCGGCACCGTTGTGCCGCAGGAAATCGTCGCCCTGGCCGTAATGCGACGTGCCGGTCCAGTTTTTGAAGTCAGTCAGCTCTTCCTTGGGTTTCTGCGTGAACAGGTTATAGGCGATCCGCACCGTCAGTTGTTGGTCTTTGGCCAGTTGCTGGATCACCTGATAGTCGTCCGGGTAATTCTGATAACCGCCGCCAGCATCGATGGCGCTGGTGACGCCGAGGCGATTGAGTTCGCGCATGAACTGCCGGGTCGAGTTGACCTGGTGCTCCAGCGGCAGTTTCGGGCCTTTGGCCAGGGTCGAATACAGAATCATTGCGTTAGGGCGCGCGATCAGCATGCCGGTCGGGTCGCCGTTGGCATCTCGCTGGATTTCACCGCCCGGCGGGTTCGGCGTGTCGCGGGTGTAGCCGACCACTTTCAACGCAGCGCGGTTGAGCAGGGCGCGGTCGTAGAGGTGCAGCACGAACACCGGCGTATCCGGCGCGGCTTTGTTCAGTTCATCAATCGTTGGCAGGCGCTTTTCGGCGAACTGGAATTCGTTCCAGCCGCCGACCACCCGTACCCATTGCGGTGTGGGTGTGCGGTCGGCCTGATCCTTGAGCATCCGCAAGGCATCGACCAAGGACGGCACGCCTTCCCAGCGCAACTCAAGGTTGTAATTCAAGCCGCCACGGATCAAGTGCAGGTGCGAGTCATTGAGGCCGGGAATCACCGTGCGACCGTGCAGATCAATAATTTGCGTGCCGGGACCTTGCAGGGCCATGGCCTGAGCGTCACTGCCGACCACCACGAAGCGTCCGTCCTTGATCGCGACGGCGCTGGCCTGGGGTTTCTTGCGATCGACGGTGTGCAGGCGTCCGTTGTACAGAATGAGGTCGGCCGGGGCATCTGGCATGGTTTTACTCCCTGCGATTAGCGGGCTGATCCAGGCGCCGACGGCACCTGCCGTAAGGCCTTGCAGTACACGTCGACGGTTGAAACCGTCGTGCTCGTCAGGTGGGCTCATGCAGTGTTCTCCGCTCGGTTCTTTCATAGAAGAAAAAGGGGATAGAACAGCCGATGTCTGACGCATGCGGCCAGAAGGAATATAGACCGCAAATTCACCGACAGCCGTTTTCCAAAGATGAAAAACGACGAATCCCGCCACAAGGGGCGGGATTCGTATGCAGCCAGAGAGGCTCCCGAGCGCGGGAGCCGCCGTCTTAGCTTGGGAACAGCTCGGACAGTTTCATGGCCAGCATCATGTCGCCTTCAGCGCGCAGTTTGCCGCCCATGAACGCCTGCATGCCGTCGGTCGAACCGTCAACGATGCCTTCCAGGGTTTCGCCGTCCATCACCAGAGTGACCTGGGCGTCCGGGTTTTCGCCTTCTTGCAGTTCGCAGGTGCTGTTCTTGACGATCAGCGAGAAGTTCTTGGTGTCGTCGATGCGGAAACCGAAAACCAGGTCCAGGCCGGCAGCAGCGGCTGGGTTGAACTTGGCTTTCATTGCTTGTACGGCATCAGCTACGGAGGTCATGGTTCGATCCTTTCTTGGGTAATTAGAGCTGGGTGATTACAGCCAGGGTCACAATAGTCCGGACTCAGCGAAACGTGATGAGTTCCGGTGCTTTCAACAGTTGCAGGTGCGCATGACTGTTGAAAGAAGCCAGTGCCACCTCGCGACCACGGAATTTCAGCTGGTTGAGCGAGGTGTTGACGATTTGCCAGTTCAGTTCAAAGGCCTGCCTGGCGGGCATTTGCGTAATGAGGTGGAGCAGGGCAGTGATGGTGCCGCCGGAGGTGAACACGGCGATTTTCTGGGTGTTGTCGGCGCTTTCGAGGATGCGATGCAGACCGGCCTGCACCCGCTCGACAAAGCCCAGCCAGCTTTCCAGGCCCGGCGTGTCATACGTACCGGCCAGCCAGCGCTCGATGATCAGCGCGAAAATACGCTGGAACTCGGCGCGGTTTTGCGCGGCGTTGCGCAGGATGTCCAGCGCTTCGGGCTCATCGTCGAGCATGGCCGGCAACAGCGCGCGGATGACCGCGTCGGCGTCGAATTCGTTGAACGCGGAATCGATTTCCACGGTCGGCACCGGCAGGCCCACGGCCGCGAACTGTTCCAGCGCGCTGTTGGCCGTATGCTGCTGTCGGCGCAGGTCGCCCGAGAGGCAGCGGTCGAAGCTGATACCCAGTTCGGCGAGGTGCCGGCCGAGGACTTCTGCCTGGCGAATACCGGTCGGCGACAGGACGTCATAGTCGTCTGCACCAAAGGAGGCCTGGCCATGTCGAATCAAATAGATAGTGCCCACGTCCGCGTCATCCCGGTACGTTGAAGGTTCGGCGAGGTTATGAGGATGGCGGTGAGCTGTCAATGAAAAAACATACGCTTGTTTGAAATGCCCGTTACAGGCCTGTTGCCAGAGGTTTCACGGCTGGTCGCCAAGCCGGCGCATGGGTATGCTGATGGTATCCCGCGCGCGTTTATGCAGCGCATTGTACTGAAGGAGTGACTGTGGATTTTCTGTCCGAGTACGCCAGTTTCCTGGCTAAAACCGTGACACTGGTGATCGCCATTCTGGTGGTCCTGGCCAGTTTCGCGGCATTGCGCAGCAAAGGTCGACGCAAGTCGGCCGGCCAGTTGCAAGTCAGCAAACTCAATGATTTCTACAAAGGGCTGCGTGAACGCCTGGAGCAGACCTTGCTCGACAAGGACCAGCTCAAGGCCTTGCGCAAGGTCGAGGCTAAATCCGAGAAAAAGCAAAAGAAGAAACCCGAAGCAAAACCGCGGGTGTTCGTGCTGGATTTCGACGGTGACATCAAGGCATCGGCCACTGAAAGCCTGCGTCACGAGATCACTGCGCTACTGACCCTGGCCACGCCAAAGGATGAAGTGGTGCTGCGTCTGGAAAGCGGTGGCGGCATGGTTCACAGCTACGGCCTGGCATCCTCGCAACTGGCGCGCATCCGTGATGCGGGCGTGCCTTTGACCGTATGTATCGACAAGGTCGCGGCCAGTGGCGGTTACATGATGGCGTGCATCGGCGAGAAGATCATCAGCGCGCCGTTCGCGATTCTCGGCTCGATCGGCGTGGTGGCGCAGTTGCCCAACGTCAATCGCCTGCTGAAAAAGCACGACATCGACTTCGAAGTCCTGACCGCCGGCGAGTACAAACGCACCCTCACCGTGTTTGGCGAAAATACCGAGAAGGGCCGTGAGAAGTTCCAGGAAGACCTGGACATCACTCACCAGCTGTTCAAGAACTTCGTTTCCCGCTATCGCCCGCAACTGGCCATCGACGAAGTGGCGACCGGCGAAATCTGGCTCGGCATCGCGGCGCTGGACAAGCAACTGGTGGACGAGCTCAAGACCAGCGATGAATACCTCGCCGAGCGCGCGAAGAAATCGGAGCTTTATCACCTGCACTACGCCGAACGCAAAAGCTTGCAAGAGCGCATCGGCATGGCGGCCAGCGGCTCGGTCGATCGCGTATTGCTGAGCTGGTGGAGTCGGCTGACCCAGCAACGCTTCTGGTGATTTTTCAAAACACCGTCGCCTGAAAAATGAAACCGTGGATAGCCTCCACGGTTTTTTTTTGCCTCTCGCAAGGCCGCGCTTTCCGTGCGCATGCAGCGAAATTTCCTATCGTCACTGTCAATCGGTCCGGCTTTTTCGGCAGCCCAGGTTGGGTAGGGTGGTGTTCCTGAAATGATTGCAATGGAATGCACCATGAAAGAGCTCCCACATAACAACGCTGCCGGCCCGCATCCTGCGCCCTCTGCACGAATGCGAGACGAACTGAAAGCCGCGCTGGATATCGCGTTGCCCCAAACACCCGACCAGTTCGGCGAACACCTGATCAAGGAGAAATGGGGGCAGGAGATTGATCCGCAGACAGCCTTGCTGGTTACGCTTGATTACAACTACAAGGGCCATCCTGCCATTGATGGTACCGAGCAAGGGCAAGTGGCGAGCTCACGATCGCTGCTGCAAACGTTGTTATCCAACTATCAGTCTGTGGGTGACGGGCGTTTCGCTGAAACCGTGTTCGGCCTGTACACGCCGCCGGATATCGGGCCTGCCGTACGCATTGTGAAAAACGTCGATGAGTTCGCCGATCACGGCAGCGGCAATCACCAGACGTATGAAGGCATCTATCGCCAAACCACACCGCAAGTTTACGGGCCTTCAACGCAGATCAACCTGAGGCCTGCCGATTACAAGAAGTGGGTCTGGGAACTGGAACTGAAGGACTTGTACGAAGCGTATCTCGGTCAAGCCTGGCCAGCCGATGACGTACTTGTTGCAGCCGAACCTTACGCGCTGAGGACGTCGGTCAAAGCGGCGTTCGTCATGGCCGCCTGGTTGCAGTTTCATGAACAACGCCTGTCGCCAAAAGGCCTGGAACTGGCGATGCAAGCGGCGGGTTTACCACCCGATCAGCCATGGGAAACACTGACCACCGGGCAACTGCAAGCACCGACTCACGCGCCTTCCTCGGTCAGGATCGGCCGGTTAAAGCTCTACCGTTATACCGCGACCGATATCTGGGCCTTTCGCGACACCGCAAGCCCCAAAGTGCTGTTGTACATTCCCGGCAACTCTTCTCCGCTGCACGAATTCGCCGATGCCGTTCAACTGCACCAATGGATTGCCACTCAAGGCCGGGGGAGTAAGACCAAACAGGCTTTGGCCGTCCACTTTGCTGAAGATGACCGCGAAGACGGTACGTTTCATGCCGGTGTTCTAACGGCGCTGGATGGCATGGCGTTGTATCCGGCAAAACACTGGCTGACGAACAATGCCGGTTTTTTCAACAACGACGGCTACTGGGATCCGGACGAGTACATTGGCTACGACGATCCGGCATCTGACACCGATCCGTTTGCCCAGTGTGTGCTGACGATGAAGCAGGCAGCCGGGGCCAGCATCAAAAGCATCCGTGACGATGCCCAGGTCAATCGTGACAATCTAAGCGCGGTCGTTGAGCCGCTTGTGCAGTGGGTCAACCGCTTTGGGCCCTTGGCGTTGTTCGTTCCGGGAGGCGAGGGGATCTTGGCGCTGGCCGGGCTTATCGATGCGGGCTACGGCATTGATCAGGTGGTCAATGGCAAGACATCCAGCGAACGCTCAGAGGGCGTGACGCGCACTGTTTTTGGCTTGCTCAATGCCTTGCCGATCGTCGCGGAGGTGGCGCAAAAAGGTGACGCAGTCATCGTCGATTCAGCAGAGGAAGGCGCAAGGCCCGTGCCGGAAGTGGCCGTTGCCCCAACGCCTGGCCCTTCGAACGTGGTGCCGGCGACCCGCGTCGAACTCATGCGCGCAATTGGCCCCTCTGTGGCTTCGTTCAGCGATGAAGTGCTGACGCAGATCGGCAAGGTCAGCACGATTGACGACGACATGCTGCGGTTGATCCAGACTGGCCGCTCGCCGACGCCCTTGTTGGCTGACACCATCAATCGCTTCAAGATCGATCAGGATCTAGGGCCGGCCGGGGACCCAGTGCTATTCGGCCAACGTTACGCTGAACTTCAACGTTCAGAGCTTGAATGGGTCCGGTTGTTCCAGGAGCAGTACCCGGACCTGCCAACCAGCGCAATCGAACAAATGCTCGACCGCTATGGCGTGGATATCCAAAGAGCGCCCGAGATGGCCGAGGCCAGGCAGGTTTTCGCACGTCTGGACAGCAAGGCACGGCAATACCAACAGCATGTGCGGCTCAATCGCGCCTATGAAGGCTTTTATCTGCCCTCGGTGGTGAACGCCGAGACGGACAGGCTGGCATTGCACTCCTTGAAAAAACTGCCCGGCTGGCCCCAGGACTTGCGGATCGAGGTCCTCAACGGTTCGTCCACTGGCCGGGTTCTTGACCGTTGCGGGCCACTTGATACCCCGAACTTCCGATACGTCATCAAGGTGGGAAACCGTTACCTGCGGCAAGGCCGGCAAACGGATTTCTACGACGCGATCCTCGGCGTGCTGTCGGAGGACGAGCGCTCAGTGTTGCAACTCACGTCGCTGGATCCAGCCAGCGAGTTGCGGCTCAGCCTCGGCGATCATGCATTGTCCCGAACCGAAACCCTGCTTGGCTTGCAAAGGCTCGACTCCGGGTTGACCTTCGAGCGGCAGGGGCTGCGAGGTGGAGGCTACCCGACGACGCCACAAGGGGACGCCATGAAACTGCAGGCCACCCGGTTACAGATCAAGGACATTTACCCGGACTTCACCGACGCGGACGCGGATCAGGTCATACAGCGCGCGGGTGTATCCGTGCAGGCGCACATCGACGGGCTGAATCTGCAGTTGCACCAGCTCAACACCGAGTTGATTGACTGGGTCGATCAAGCCGCGCTAGACATTGCCGACATCGAACTTCCCTTGCTGGCCATGGGCGACGAAGCCGCTGCGGGTATGAGCCATGCACAAATCGCCGTGCACAATGCGCATGTCCTGCAAACGGGCTTGAATGAGGAGCGAGCGATCAGGACTGAGCTTGCCGTAGAGCTTGTCGCTATCTGGCAAAAACGCGGGCCACCGCTAAATCGCCTGTACTCAGGCGAGCAACTGCGCGGCGTCAGGCTCGATCTTGACTTCGAGAACTATCACCGATTGCCTGCCCTGAATGTCCGGTTGGACGATGTGATCGAATTGTCGATGCAAGGCTTCCATCTGACCGAAGAGGGCAGTTTGAACGGCTTTATCGAGAGCTTCCCGAATCTTGAGACGTTGAATCTGGAAAACGTAGACTTGCGTCATTTCTCCGAAGACGGCCACGAGGGGTGTGCCTTGCCGCCTGCGCTCTGCGGGTTGAGACACCTGTCCTCACTCAATCTGCGTGCCACCCAACTGGTATTCAGTGAGCGCGCCGCTTCACAACTGACCGACCTGCCCCGCCTGCAAAGCCTCGACCTGAGCGACAACCCGTTGGGCGTACCGCCGATGGTGCTCGGCTTGAACAACCTGCGCCGGCTCAACCTGAGGAATACCGGAATAAGTCGATGCCCGGTCGGGATCAAGCATGAGCCGTACCTGACCTCCCTTGATTTGCGCGATAACCAGATCACGCGGGTCCCCCAGGCAGTGCTGAACCAGGCCATCGCCAGGGATCGAGTGCTGCTGTGGAACAATCCGTTGACCGATGAAGACACGTTGCGGCGCCTGATCACGCATCGAGAACAAACGGGGATCAACTTATGGTTGAGTGCGGCGGGGGCTGACTATGGGAATCCGGCGGCCTGGCTGAACGGGACTGAAGCAGGGCTGCGCGATGCCCGGCTGCAAATCTGGCAGCGACTGGCGCTTAAGCCAAGAGGAGGCCGGTTTTTAGGGACCATGAACACATTGACGCTCACCCCGGATTTCCAGGTCAATTATCTGGACCTTCAGGCACGGGTATGGCGGATGTTGACGGAAGCAGACGCTTCGGAAGAATTGTGGGGGCGGTTGGCGCGGGATGTATCGATGCCGGAGGGCGCTTTCGATAACCCTCTTGCGGTTTTCGCGGCACTGGAAAACCGTGCGCAGCTATACCGGGACTGGGTGGCCTTGGGGCAACCGATTCCGATCGAGCGATAGCAGATTGGTGGAGCTGATAAAGCCCTGACCCCATGGGGTCAGGGCTTTATGTGGTCAGCGGCGACGGAACAGCGGCAGCGGTTCGTCGGTGGCGGCCTGATAGGTCACAGAGAAGTCCTTGAGACCTTCCAGGGCTTCGTACGGGTCTTTATCGGCGCGCACTGCAAACGCATCGAAACCGCAGCGATGCATGTAGAACAACTGGTCGCGCAGCACATCGCCGATCGCCCGCAGTTCGCCTTTGAAACCGTAACGGTCACGCAGGAGGCGGGCGTTGGAGTAGTTGCGGCCATCGGTGAAGGCTGGGAAGTTCAAGGCAATGACCTGGAAACTCGCCACGTCTTCACCGATTTCTTCAGCTTCTTCGTCGGCATCCAGCCACACGCCCAGGCCGCCGTCGCGGGCCAGGAGCATACGGCTGTGTTCGCGCCACAGCTGCAGCGGGACGATGTAGTCGTCGCAGTTGGTGATCTCGTCGATGTTGAAATCCTTGGGCAGCAAGTGCCAGGTTTCGTCGACGACTTCGTTGTTCTTAATTATTCGCTGCATAGACGCGTTCCTTGAAGAGGTCGATGCCAATACGCTGATAGGTGTCGATGAAACGCTCGTCTTCGGTACGTTGTTCGATGTACACGTCGATCAGTTTCTCGATCACGTCTGGCATGGCGTCCTGGGCAAAGGACGGGCCGAGGATCTTGCCCAGGCTCGCATCACGGCTGGCGCTGCCGCCGAGGGATACCTGGTAGAACTCTTCGCCTTTCTTGTCCACCCCGAGAATACCGATGTGGCCGACGTGGTGGTGACCACAGGCGTTCATGCAGCCGGAGATGTTCAGGTCCAGTTCACCGATGTCGAACAGGTAGTCCAGATCGTCGAAACGGCGCTGGATCGATTCGGCGATCGGGATCGACTTGGCGTTGGCCAACGAGCAGAAATCGCCGCCAGGGCAGCAGATGATGTCGGTCAGCAAACCGATGTTCGGCGTGGCGAAACCTTGCTCGCGCAATTCGCCCCACATGGCGAACAGTTGGGACTGTTCGACGTCGGCCAGAATGATGTTCTGCTCGTGGGACGTACGCAGTTGACCGAAGCTGTAGCGATCGGCCAGGTCGGCCACGGCGTCGAGCTGCTTGTCGGTGATGTCGCCCGGCGCAACGCCGGTCGGCTTCAGGGACAGGGTCACGGCAACATAGCCCGGCTTTTTGTGCGCCAGGGTGTTACGGGTACGCCAGCGGGCGAAGCCCGGGTGTTGCTTGTCGAGTTCGGCCAGTTCGGCAGTCTGGTTGTCCAGCGCCTTGTAGTCCGGGTCGACGAAGTGTTTGGCGACGCGATGCACTTCGGCTTCGGTCAGCGTGGTCTGGCCACCGCGAAGGTGTTCCATTTCCGCGTCGACTTTCTGCGCGAAGACTTCAGGCGTCAGGGCCTTGACCAGAATCTTGATCCGCGCCTTGTACTTGTTGTCACGACGGCCATAGCGGTTGTACACGCGCAGGATGGCGTCGAGGTAGCTCAACAGGTCTTGCCACGGCAGGAATTCATTGATGAACGCCCCGACCACCGGCGTACGACCGAGGCCGCCACCGACCAGCACACGGAAACCCAGTTCGCCAGCGGCGTTGTGCACCGGCTCAAGGCCGATGTCGTGGACTTCGATGGCCGCACGGTCGGAAGTCGAACCGTTGATGGCGATCTTGAACTTGCGCGGCAGGTAAGCGAATTCCGGGTGGAACGTAGTCCACTGGCGGACGATCTCGCACCATGGGCGCGGATCGATCAACTCGTCGGCAGCGACACCGGCGAACTGGTCGGTGGTGACGTTGCGCAGGCAGTTGCCGCTGGTCTGGATTGCGTGCATCTGCACGGTCGCCAGCTCGGCAAGGATGTCCGGGATGTCTTCCAGCGCCGGCCAGTTGAACTGCACGTTCTGGCGGGTGCTGATGTGGGCATAGCCCTTGTCATAGTCGCGGGCAATCTTCGCCATCATTCGCGTCTGGCGCGAAGTCAGCTGGCCGTAAGGCACCGCCACTCGCAACATCGGCGCGAAGCGTTGGATGTAAAGCCCGTTTTGCAGACGCAGAGGGCGGAATTCTTCTTCGCTCAGCTCGCCTGCCAGATAGCGTCGGGTCTGATCACGGAACTGCTTGACGCGGTCCTCGATGATCCGCTGATCGTACTCGTCGTATACGTACATATAAGTCCTGTTCTCAGGCTTGGGCCGGTCGGATCCAGTTGCGTTTTTCGCCTGGAAAGTCTCCGATACTGCCTCGGCAATTCTGCGCGCACGGCCGCGCACTCCCAACGGAGCCGGGGCAAGATACCAGTTTGGAGTTATGCGCAAAAGTGATGTTTGAGTATATGTAAAGAACCAAATCGACTAACGAGAATCGTTATTACTAAACCCGTATTTGTGGTGTGGGCAATCATCGTCTTAACTGTGGTCGAGTCTTTATGCAATCACCGATAAAACCGACAAGAGGCGATGCAATGAGCAACCCTACCAAAGCTTCAAAGCCTGACAGTACGGTCGATGCCTGGGCCATTCTGTTTCTGATCATTCTGGTCGTGGGGACAGCGGTATTCTGGGTCAGCCATCAATAACCGACCCCGTCCGGGCCCGGTCCCGACAATTGTCGGACAAAAACTGCAATAAACGCCGTTTTACGGGTGTTTGCTGGCTATAATGCGCGGCGAATTTCCGGGGGCTCGGACGATCAATGTCGAAGTTTTTCTACACCTTCCTGTTGCTGCTCGGCACGGTTTACGGCCCTGCTGCGCGTGCGGAATCGGTGTTGTTCCTGAATCCCGGGGAAACTGACGAAGCCTTCTGGGTCAGCTATTCGCAATTCA
Organism: Pseudomonas sp. GM60; assembly: GCF_000282415.1. Lineage (NCBI taxonomy): Bacteria > Pseudomonadati > Pseudomonadota > Gammaproteobacteria > Pseudomonadales > Pseudomonadaceae > Pseudomonas > Pseudomonas sp. GM60. The sequence continues at coordinate 775 of NZ_AKJI01000174.1, read as the reverse complement.
TGCAAGCGGCCGCCACGGACCTGGGTATCGACCTGCGGATTCTCTATTCCCGGCGCATGCCGGAACTCACGCTGGCGCAAGCGCGCCGTGCACTGCAAGGTCCCGATCGTCCGGACTATCTGATTTTCGCCAACGAACAGTACATTGCCCCGCAAGTGTTGCGCCTGGCGCAAGGCAGCGGCGTGAAACTGTTTATGGTCAACGCGTCGCTGACGGCCAACCAAATGAGCCTGCTGGGTGAACGCCCTGATCGATTGGGCAGCCTGGTGCCCAACGACGAGGAGGGCGGTTACCTGATGGCCAAGGAGCTGATTCGCCAGCATCCGCCCGTGGCGCCTGGTCAGGTGATCGAGTTGCTGGCGTTCTCCGGCCTGAAGATCACGCCGTCGGCGCAACTGCGTGAGCAAGGCATGATGCGAGCGCTGGCCGAGCACCCGCAAGTGCGTTTGCGGCAACTGGTTTACAGCGGTTGGACCCGTAATCGCGCTTATGAACAGGCAAAGTTGCTGTTCCGGCGCTACCCGAAAGTCTCGCTGGTGTGGTCAGCCAATGACGAAATGGCGTTTGGCGCCATGCAGGCGTACACGGAGGCGGGCGGTGTGCCCGGAAAGGACGCATTGTTCAGCGCGGTCAATACTTCGACGGCCGCGTTGCAGGCGAAGGTCGATGGAAAGTTGAGCGTATTGTTGGGCGGGCATTTCACTTTGGGCGGTTGGGCGCTGGTGCAGGTGCATGACCTTGATCGGGGCGTGGACATCAGCCGGTACGGCGGGCG
>NZ_AKJI01000173.1:0-27443 GCF_000282415.1 Pseudomonas sp. GM60 | reverse complement strand
GGTGTCTGTGAGGCCGTCTTCGCGGGCAAGCCTCGCTCCTACAAAAGCACCCATTCCTGTAGGAGCGAGGCTTGCCCGCGAAGGGGCCGGTTCAGGCACCACATCACTAAGAGACAGCCGGCTGACTATGCGGAAACAACAGATCCACAAACCGCTCGGCCGTCGGCTGCGGCTCATGGTTGGCCAGGCCGGCGCGTTCATTGGCTTCGATAAACACGTATTGCGCCTGATCCGCCGCCGGCACCATCAGGTCGAGCCCGACCATCGGGATATCCAGCGCCCGCGCCGCGCGCACGGCGGCCTCCACCAGTGTGGGATGCAGGATCGCCGTGACATCTTCAAGCACACCGCCGGTATGAAGATTCGCCGTACGCCGTACGAACAAATGTTCACCCGCCGGCAGAATGCTGCTGTAGTCGTAACCCGCTGCCTGCAACGTGCGTTCGGTCTCGTGGTCCAGCGGGATTTTGCTTTCACCGCTGGTAGCCGCTTGCCGACGCCGACTCTGAGCGTCAATCAGCGCACCGATGGAATGCTGCCCGTCGCCCACCACTTCGGCCGGTCGGCGAATCGCTGCCGCCACCACCTCAAACCCGATCACCAGAATCCGCAGGTCGAGGCCTTCGTGAAAGCTTTCCAGCAGCACGCGACTGTCGAACTGACGGGCTGATTCGATGGCTTGCTGGACGTCTTCGATGGTCCGCAAATCCACCGCCACCCCTTGACCCTGTTCGCCATCCAGCGGCTTGACCACCACCCGCTCGTGCTCGTCGAGAAACGCCAGGTTGTCATCGGCGTTGCTGGCCAGTTGCTGGCTCGGCAGATTCAGACCGGCCGCCTTCAACACTTTGTGCGTCAGGCTTTTGTCCTGGCACAGGCTCATGCTGATGGCGCTGGTCAGGTCACTCAGCGACTCGCGGCAACGTACCCGCCGTCCGCCGTGGCTGAGGGTAAACATCCCGGCCTCGGCATCATCGACCTGCACATCAATGCCGCGACGATGGGCTTCCTCGACGATGATCCGCGCGTAGGGGTTGAACTCGGCTTCAGGACCGGGGCCGAGAAACAACGGTTGGTTAATGCCATTCTTGCGCTTGATTGCAAAGGTCGACAGGTTGCGAAAACCGAGCTTGGCATAAAGACTTTTCGCCTGGCGATTGTCGTGCAGCACGGACAGGTCCAGGTAACTCAAGCCACGGCTCATGAAGTGTTCGATCAAATGCCGTACCAGCACTTCACCGACGCCGGGCCGCGAACAGTGCGGATCGACTGCCAGGCACCAGAGGCTGCTGCCGTTTTCCGGATCGTTGAACGCCTTGTGATGATTGAGGCCCATGACACTGCCGATGACCGCGCCGCTGTCCTCGTCCTCGGCCAGCCAGTACACCGGGCCGCCCAGATGACGCGGGGTCAGCAGACGCGCGTCGATCGGCAACATGCCACGCGCCAGATACAACTGATTGATCGCCTGCCAGTCGGCATCGCCTTGCGCACGACGAATGCGAAAGCCGCGAAACACACGGGTCGCCTGCCGGTAATCGCTGAACCACAAGCGCAAGGTGTCCGACGGATCGAGAAACAACTGGGCTGGCTCCAGCCCCAGCACTTGCTGGGGCGCGGCGACATAGAGGGCGATGTCCCGTTCGCCCGGTTGCTCATTGAGCAACTCTTGGGCGAGGCTCGCCGGGTCGGGGAACGTATGGCCGATCAATAACCGGCCCCAGCCGCAATGCACGGCAATCGGCGCGGTACCGAGTTCACTGCCGTCTTCAGCCAGACGCGCCTGCAAGCGTTCGTAGGAGGGCGCCTGACCGCGCAACAAGCGTTGGCTGTACGCCGTGGCGTGAGGTTTCATCGATCAGATTCCTTGTTCACTGAGCCACAGGTTCAGCGCTGCCAATTGCCACAGCTTGGAGCCGCGCAACGGGGTCAACTGGCCTTGTGGATCGGTCAGCAAACGGTCGAGCATCGCCGGGTTGAACAGGCCACGATCCTGGCTCGGGTCCAGCAGCAATTCGCGCACCCAGTTCAGCGTGTCGCCCTGCAAATGCTTGAGACCCGGCACCGGGAAGTAACCCTTTTTACGGTCGATGACTTCGCTCGGAATCACCAGTCGTGCCGCTTCTTTCAGCACTTGTTTGCCGCCGTCCGGCAGTTTGAATTTGCCCGGCACCCGGGCTGACAATTCCACCAGGCGATAGTCGAGAAACGGCGTGCGCGCTTCCAGACCCCAGGCCATGGTCATGTTGTCGACGCGTTTGACCGGGTCATCCACCAGCATCACCGTGCTGTCCAGACGCAAGGCTTTGTCCACCGCCGCATCGGCACCGGGCTGTGCGAAATGTTCCTTCACGAAGTCGCCGGCGGCGTCATTCGCGGTCAGCCATTTCGGCTGTACGGTGGCGGCGTAATCCTCGTAGCTGCGGTCGAAGAACGCATCGCGGTACGCCGCGTACGGATCGGCCGCGCCATCGACCTGCGGATACCAGTGATAACCGGCGAACAACTCGTCCGCCCCCTGGCCGCTTTGCACCACTTTGCAATGCTTGGTCACTTCGCGGGACAACAGATAGAAAGCGATGCAGTCATGACTGACCATCGGCTCGCTCATCGCGCGGAAGGCGGCGGGCAGTTGCTCGATGATCTCTTTTTCGTCGATGCGCAGTTGATGATGTTGGGTGCCGTAATGCCTGGCGATCAGATCCGAATACTGGAACTCGTCACCGCGCTCGCCACCGGCATCCTGGAAACCGATGGAGAAGGTCGACAGGTTTTCCACGCCGACCTCCCGCAACAGCCCGACGAGCATGCTCGAATCGACGCCGCCGGACAGCAGCACGCCGACGTCCACCGCTGCCCGTTGACGAATCGCCACCGCATCACGGGTGCTGTCGAGTACGCGGTCGCGCCAGTCTTCGAGGGTCAGATTCTTCTCATCCTCGTGTGGGCCGTAGGGCAGGGTCCACCAGGTTTTCTGCTCGGTTGTGCCGTCTGCTTCGATGCGCATCCAGGTGGCGGGCGGCAGCTTTTCGATGCCGGCCAGCAAGGTGCGTGGCGCCGGGACCACCGCGTGGAAGTTCAGGTAATGATTGAGCGCCACTGGATCGAGGATCGGGTTGATGTCGCCGCCCTTGAGCAACGCGGGCAATGCCGAGGCAAAGCGCAGGCGCTGGCCGGTGCGCGACAGGTACAGCGGCTTCACGCCGAGACGGTCACGGGCGATGAACAGGCGCTTGGCGTCACGCTCCCAGATAGCGAAGGCAAACATGCCGTTGAGCTTGGGCAACAGCGCTTCGCCCCAGGCGTGGTAGCCCTTGAGCAGCACTTCGGTGTCGCCGCCGGAATAGAAGGCGTAACCGAGGGATTCAAGTTCGGTACGCAGTTCGGGGAAGTTGTAGATCGCGCCGTTGAAGGCCAGGGACAGGCCCAGTTGATGGTCGACCATCGGCTGCACCGAGCCGTCCGACAGGTCCATGATTTTCAGGCGACGATGGCCAAGGGCAATCGGCCCCTGGCTGTGAAAGCCCCACGCGTCAGGGCCGCGAGGCGCCAGGTGATGAGTGATTCGTTCAATGGCTGCAAGGTCTGCAGGTTGATGATCAAAGCGTAACTCGCCAGCTAATCCGCACATAAATTCCTTACCGGTTTTTCCGTTGGGGAGGGTCAATCGATACCGCGCCCAAAGGGCGGGTACTCAGAAACTGACCTGGTGGGATCGTGGGAGTTTTAGATCGATAAGTAATAAAGGTGCTGGGTGCGTGCCAAGGCTTTAAGTACAAAACCTTGTATGCCCGGCAACCAGGTGCCTCATTTGCCTCGAATCAATCGGCGCAAGGCGAAGCGGTTCGGATGACACGCCTCGGCCACGGCTCTTGGTAATGGCAGCGGTTCGTCATCCAGCCACGCGGCGAGCAACTCGCCTGACAACGGTGCGGTGATCAAACCTCGGGAGCCGTGGCCGCTGTTGACATACAAGCCGTCCAGCCATGGGCAAGGGATGTCCGGGGTTTGCCGGGCATCCTTGCTCAAGGCGCTGTAGGCGTCGGCGAACGCCTGACTGTCGGCCAGTGGGCCGACAATCGGCAAATAATCCGGGCTGGTGCAGCGAAACGCTGCGCGGCCTTCAAGTGCATCAGGTTGCAATGCATTTGCGCCGAGCCGAGCGACCAGATCTACCGAGATTTCTTCGAGCATTTGCAGATTGCCTGCATGTTCGGCAGCGGTCGGGGTCAGGTCATCGGAGTTGAAATCGAAACTGGCGCCCAGGGTGTGTTCACCCAAACGAGCTGGCGCGACATAACCTTCGGCGCAGACGACGGTGCCCAGTGCCTCGCTTTCAGAGGTCTGTGGCAGGCGAGTGATTTGTCCACGAATGCGTTTGAGCGGCAGCTCGCTGCTGTAACTGAAACGCTTGATCTCGGCAGCCCCGGCCAGTACCACCACCGGGGCCTCGGCCAGCACGGTTTCGCCATCCAGGGCTTGCCAGTGTCCGTGCGCTCGGCGCAACTCCAGCACATCGTGATGCGTCAGGATCTGTATGTTCGGGTGCGCCGCTTGCCATTGGCACAGGGCGGGCGGGTGCACCCAGCCGCCTTCGGGGTAGAACAGGCCACCCGATTGCAGTGCGATGCCGGCGCGGATTTCGGCCTGCGCTTGATCGAGCGTGTGCAGCAAGTCCTCGGGAAACGCTGCGGCCAATTGCGCCTGACGCTCCGCTTCCTTGGCATTGAAGGCCAGTTGCAGCACGCCGCAGTCGTCCCAGTCGAGACCTCGATGCAACTGCTCAAGCAAGCGGCGGGTGTGGCCGAACCCGCTGACGATCAATTGCGACAATGCGGTGCCATGGGCGGAAAGCTTGAGGTACAAAACCCCTTGAGGATTGCCCGAGGCTTCCTGCGCCAGTGCCCCGTGACGCTCCAGCAGACTGACTTGCCAACCCCGCGCCGCGAGGCTGGCGGCTGTCGCGCAACCGGCGAGGCCGGCGCCGATCACCAGGGCACGACGTTCGCCGGTCAGGGGGGCCGGACGCGCAAACCACGGTTTTACCATGACGGGCTTCGTGACTTCCTCCGGCCAACCGAGAAACACCCCGCGCAGGATTTCCCATTTGTGGCCGATGCCGGGCGTGCGTTTCATCTTGAAGCCTGCGGCATTCAACAGACGGCGCACCCAACCGGTGCTGGTGAAGGTGCTGATCGTCGAGCCGGGTGCCGAGAGTCGGGCCAGCTCGACAAACAGTTCGGCGGTCCACATGTCGGGGTTTTTCGCCGGGGCGAAACCGTCGAGAAACCAGGCATCGATCTGCGCGTCCAGCTGTGGCAACTGTTCCAGCACATCGCCGATCAGCAGCGTCAGGGTGATGCGTCCGTGGTCCAGGATCAGGCGCTGAAAACCTTGATGGATTGCCACGTATTGCGCCAACAGTTGATCGGCAAACGGCTTGAGCTCCGGCCACAAGGCCAGCGCCCGCTGCAGATCGGGCAGGCTCAGCGGGTACTTTTCGACACTGACAAAATGCAACCGCGCACCGGCCACCGCGTGCTGCTCAAACAACTGCCAGGCGCACAGGAAATTCAACCCGGTACCAAAACCAGTCTCGCCAATCACCAGTTTCCCGCCCACCGGCAATGCCGCGAAACGCTCACGCAACGCGTTCTGTTCGAGGAAGACGTAACGGGTTTCGTCCAGCCCGGACAGGTTGGAAAAATACACATCATCGAACACCCGCGAGCGCGGGAGACCTTGGTCGTCCCAGTCGAGCTGGGCGTGGGGCAGTACAGGTTTCATGGCAGGCTCGGCAACGGCAAGGCGACCATTCTAGCCGATCGCCGAGTCGCTGCTTGATCCATGGCAACGTCCGGATCGGGCCAGGCAGTGAAAATGGGATTTCTCCCACGCAGGAGAGGTCAATCCGCTAGTCTTGTTCAATCCTGGAAGGAGCCGCCCCATGTTCGAATCTGCTGAAATCGGTCACGTCATCGACAAAGAAACCTATGAAGCCGAAGTGCCGGCGCTGCGTGAGGCACTGCTCGAAGCACAGTTCGAACTTCAGCAGCAAAAACGCTTTCCGGTGATCATTTTGATCAACGGCATCGAAGGCGCCGGCAAGGGCGAGACCGTAAAGCTGCTCAACGAGTGGATGGACCCGCGCCTGATCGAGGTCCGCACGTTCGATCAGCAGACCGACGAAGAACTGGCGCGACCACCGGCCTGGCGCTACTGGCGGATGCTTCCGGCCAAGGGCCGCATGGGCATCTTCTTTGGTAACTGGTACAGCCAGATGTTGCAGGCCCGGGTTCATGGCGTGATCAAGGAACCCCGGTTCGATCAGAGCATCAACGGTGCCGAACGCCTGGAAAAGATGTTGTGCGACGAAGGCGCGCTGATCTTCAAGTTCTGGTTCCACCTTTCCAAGAAGCAAATGAAGGACCGCCTCAAGGCCCTGGCCGACGACCCGCTGCACAGCTGGCGCATCAGCCCGCTGGACTGGCAGCAATCGGAGACTTACGACAAGTTCGTCAAGTATGGTGAACGCATTCTGCGCCGCACCAGCCGCGACTATGCGCCATGGCACGTGATCGCCGGGATGGACCCGCGCTATCGGAGCCTGGCGGTCGGCAAGATTCTGCTTGAAGGCCTGCAAGGCGCCTTGAAAAGGCCGAAGATTCACCCGGATAAAGTCAGCGCCGCGCCATTGGCCAGCAGTGTCGATCTGGTGAACCTGCTCGACAGCCTCGACCTGAATCAACACCTGGAAAAGGAAGACTACGAAGAGCAACTGATCACCGAGCAGGCGCGTTTTTCCGGGTTGATGCGCGACAAACGCATGCGCCGCCACGCCTTGATCGCCGTGTTCGAAGGCAACGACGCGGCCGGCAAGGGCGGGGCGATCCGCCGGGTGGCCGCCGCGCTCGATCCTCGGCAATACAGCATCGTGCCGATTGCTGCGCCCACCGAAGAAGAGCGGGCGCATCCGTACCTGTGGCGATTCTGGCGACATATTCCGGCACGGGCCAAATTCACCGTGTTCGACCGTTCCTGGTATGGCCGGGTGCTGGTGGAGCGTATCGAAGGCTTTTGCAGCCCGGCCGACTGGCTGCGCGCCTACGGTGAGATCAACGACTTCGAAGAGCAGATCGCCGATGCCGGAGTGATCGTGGTCAAGTTCTGGCTGGCCATCGACAAACAGACACAACTGGAGCGCTTCGAAGAGCGCGAACAGATCCCCTTCAAGCGCTTCAAAATCACCGAAGATGACTGGCGCAACCGGGATAAGTGGGAGGCCTATCGCGCCGCGGTCGGCGACATGGTCGACCGTACCAGCACCGAAATTTCCCCCTGGACGCTGGTGGAAGCCAACGACAAGCGCTGGGCCCGGGTCAAGGTTTTGCGCACGCTCAACCAGGCGCTGGAAGCGGCGTTCGAAAAGTCCGACAAGCATGAAAAGAAACTGAAAAAGCCCAAGACTTGAACCGATGGTGACGCATACGCGGGGTGAATGATTGTCGCGACCGGTCACGGCTGGACTTATGCTCGATCCACTCTCAACCGACAACAATAATGAGGTATGCCATGCGTGAAGTGGTGATCGTCGACAGCGTGCGGACCGGCCTGGCCAAGTCCTTTCGCGGCAAGTTCAACCAGACCCGTCCGGACGACATGGCGGCCCACTGCGTCAATGCACTGCTGGCGCGCTCGGGCATCGACCCGGCCAGCGTCGAGGATTGCATCGTCGGCGCCGGCTCCAACGAAGGCGCCCAAGGCTACAACATCGGTCGCAACGTCGCGGTGCTGTCGCGCCTGGGCACCGGCACCGCCGGCATGACCCTCAACCGTTTCTGCTCATCGGGCTTGCAGGCGATTGCCATCGCTGCCAACCAGATCGCTTCGGGCTGCAGCGACATCATCGTCGCCGGTGGTGTCGAATCCATCAGCCTGACCATGAAAAGCGTCAACACCGACAACCTGATCAACCCGCTGCTGAAAGAACAGGTGCCGGGCATCTACTTCCCCATGGGCCAGACCGCCGAAATCGTTGCGCGTCGTTACAACGTCAGCCGCGAAGAACAGGACCTGTACGCCCTGCAAAGTCAGCAGCGCACTGCCCAGGCGCAGGCCTCCGGGCTGTTCGACGACGAAATCGTGCCAATGGCGGTGAAGTATCGCGTTGAAGACAAGGCCACCGGGCAGGTGCAGATCCTCGATGGCGTCGTTGACCGCGACGACTGCAACCGTCCGGACACGACCCTGGAAAGTCTGGCCGGGTTGAAACCGGTGTTTGCCGAAGACGGTTCGGTGACGGCGGGCAACTCGTCGCAGCTGTCCGACGGTGCGTCCATGACCCTGGTGATGAGCCTGGAAAAAGCGCTGGAACTGGGGTTGAAGCCGAAGGCGTTCTTCCGTGGTTTCACCGTGGCGGGCTGCGAGCCTGATGAAATGGGCATCGGCCCGGTGTTTTCGGTGCCGAAGCTGCTCAAGGCCAAGGGTTTGCAGGTGGCCGACATTGACCTGTGGGAACTCAACGAAGCGTTCGCCTCGCAATGCCTGTACAGCCGCAACCGGCTGGGGATCGATAACGAGAAGTACAACGTCAATGGCGGCTCGATTTCCATCGGTCACCCGTTCGGCATGACCGGGTCGCGTCAGGTCGGGCATCTTGTACGGGAGTTGCAGCGACGTAATTTGCGCTACGGCATCGTCACCATGTGCGTGGGTGGCGGGATGGGCGCGACCGGGTTGTTTGAAGCGGTGCGGTAAGTCTTAAAATATGTACTGATTGTCAGATAGCTTTCGCGAGCAAGCCCGCTCCCACACTTGACCGAGTTCTCCCATAGGAATGCGGTCAAATTGTGGGAGCGGGCTTGCTCGCGAAGGTAGCGCCTCGGTCTATCGACAGGCGCTCAAAAGCTGCATCCGCGCGATGTAAGCCTCAATCTCCCGCGCAGCCGCCTCCGGGTTTTCAAACGGCCCCTCCAGGGTGTTTTCCCGGGTACTGAAATACAACTCTCCATTCACCCGACACATCCGGTCACTGCGAAAGTGCATGGCGGGGGCGTTGTCCTGGGCGCGCATGCCGTACATGGCGGTCTCCTGAAGGGGGCTGCTGTTGGCGGATCCAATGAGCTTATGCATGAACCACTTGCAAGGCCTGGCCAGCCGATCAGCGGTACATCGCCAATTTATTGCTGCGACCCGCACAGTTTCATTTGCGTCCGGCAGCCAACTGTCCCTGTGTACCAGGCACCGCTGAGCCTAGAATGACGGCTCTTGCCATCTGGCTTTGAGGTACGCATGCACATTTCATCGGGGCGCTGGGTTTATGGTCTGTTCCTGGCCTTGTTGACTGCATTTTTGTGGGGAATCCTGCCGATCAAGCTCAAGCAAGTGCTGCTGGTGATGGACCCGGTCACGGTGACCTGGTTTCGCCTGATGGTGTCCGGCGGCTGCCTGTTCATTTATCTGGCAGCGACTCGACGCCTGCCGAGCCGCAAAGTGCTCGGCCCGCGCGGTGGCTGGCTGGTGGTGATGGCGGTGCTCGGTCTGGTGGGCAACTACATCCTGTACTTGATGGGCTTGAACCTGCTCAGCCCTGGCACGGCGCAATTGGTGGTGCAGATGGGCCCGATCATGTTGCTGATCGCCAGCCTGTTTGTGTTCAAGGAGCGCTTCAGCGTGGGGCAGGGGATTGGCCTGCTGGTGTTGCTGATTGGTTTCGGACTGTTTTTCAACCAGCGTCTGGTTGAGTTGTTCACCTCGCTGAGCGACTACACGGCGGGTGTGCTGCTGGTGTTGTTGGCGTCCACGGTCTGGACGTTCTATGCCCTGGGGCAGAAGCAGTTGCTGACGGTGTGGAATTCGTTGCAGGTGATGATGGTGATTTACCTGTTCTGCGGGTTGTTGCTGACCCCGTGGGTGCACCCGCTGGAAGCGCTGCAACTGAATCCGCTGCAAGGCTGGCTGTTGCTGGCCTGCTGCATGAACACCCTGATTGCGTATGGCGCATTTGCCGAAGCGCTGGCGCACTGGGAAGCCTCGCGGGTGAGTGCGACGCTGGCGATCACGCCGTTGGTGACGTTCGCGGCGGTGGCCATGGCGGCCTGGTTGTGGCCGGAGTATGTGCATGCCGAAACGATCAATGGCCTGGGGTATGGCGGGGCGGTGCTGGTGGTGCTGGGGTCGGCGCTGGTGGCGTTGGGGCCTTCGTTGATTGCGGGGCTCAAGGCGCGGAAGGTTCGGATGGCGGCCAGTTAGACCGCGTTATCGTTCTTCGCGGGCAAGCCTCGCTCCTACAGGGGATGTGTCGTTCGCAGATTTTGTGATCGACACATCCCCTGTAGGAGCGAGGCTTGCCCGCGAAGACTGACTAACAGTCACCGCAATACTCAGCCCTTGGCCCCAGCCTCCAGCATATTCTCCGGCCGCACCCACGCATCAAACTGTTCATCGGTCAGATACCCCAACTGCAACGCCGCCTCCCGCAACGTCAGCCCTTCCGCATAGGCCTTCTTGGCAATTTCCGCCGACTTGTCGTAACCGATATGCGGGTTCAGCGCCGTCACCAGCATCAGCCCACGCTCCAGATGCTCAGCCATTTTCTCGGCATCCGGTTCCAGGCCGGCGATGCAATGCTGCTGGAAGTTGCTGCAGCCATCGCCGAGCAAACGGATCGATTGCAGCAGGTTGTGGATGATCACCGGTTTGAACACGTTCAGTTGCAGATGCCCCTGACTCGCGGCGAAGCCGATGGCCACGTCGTTGCCCAACACCTGGCATGCGAGCATCGACAGGGCTTCGCACTGAGTCGGGTTGACCTTGCCGGGCATGATCGAACTGCCGGGTTCGTTGGCCGGCAATTTTACTTCGGCGAAACCGGCACGTGGCCCGGAACCCAGCAAGCGCAGGTCGTTGGCGATTTTCATCAGGGTCACGGCGAGGGTTTTCAGCGCGCCGGACAGCGTGGTCAGCGGCTCATGGCCCGCCAGTGCGGCGAATTTGTTCGGTGCGGTGACAAACGGCAGGCCGGAGAGCGCAGCCAGCTCGGAGGCAATCGCTTCGCCAAAACCGTGCGGCGAATTCAGCCCGGTGCCGACGGCGGTGCCGCCCTGGGCCAGTTCACACACATCGGGCAGGGCGCTGCGGATCGCCCGTTCGGCGTAATCCAGTTGCGCGATGTACGCCGAGAGTTCCTGGCCGAAGGTGATTGGCGTCGCATCCATCATGTGGGTGCGGCCGGTCTTCACCAGCTTCATGTGTCGCGCGGACAGCTCGGCCAGACCGCCCGACAGTTCGCTGATCGCCGGCAGCAAATGGTTCTGCACCGCCTGCGCGGCGGCGATGTGCATCGCGGTGGGGAAGCAGTCGTTGGAGCTCTGCGAGCGGTTGACGTGATCGTTGGGGTGCACCGGCACCTTGCCGCCGCGCGGGTTGCCGGCCAGTTCGTTGGCGCGCCCGGCGATCACTTCGTTGACGTTCATGTTGCTCTGGGTGCCGCTGCCGGTCTGCCAGACCACCAGCGGGAACTGGTCGTCGTGTTTGCCGTCGAGCACTTCGTCGGCGGCCTGTTCGATCAGCCGGGCGATGTCGGCGGGCAGGTCGCCGTTGCGGTCATTGACCCGCGCCGCGGCTTTCTTGATCAGCGCCAGCCCATGCAGCACCGCCAGCGGCATGCGCTCGTTGCCGATGGCGAAGTTAATCAGCGAGCGTTGCGTCTGAGCGCCCCAGTAGGCCTCATCCGGCACTTCCACCTGGCCAAGGCTGTCGGTTTCGATACGGCTCATCATGCACACTCCTGTCAGTCTGATAGCGCAGTTTAGGCCGTGATCGCCGGCCGTGGTTCCATCGGTCAGTATTTTGACCATTCAACCCCTCTAATTCAGGCACGACAAGGCTTGGGGTTGAGCGACACACTTTTTTAGGCGCAGAATGGACGCCCTTGGGGTTTTACCTCGCCTGCTAGAAAAGGAAACTCGATGACTCGTCTTCGTGCCATCTGTACCGCGGTTGCACTGGTTTGCGCCAGCGGCCCTGTTTTTGCCGATACCGCCAGCCATAACGCCAGTGCCGAAGCTTTCCTGACCCTGGCGCACGCTGACAAATTGGGCACTCCGGTGTACATGCAAGTGCAGCAAATGTTCGCTCAGCGCTTTGAACAGACCAAAGCCCCTGAATCGAAAAAAGCCTTGCTGGAAACCTACCAGGCCAAAGCCAACGCCGCTCTGGACCAAGCCATTGGCTGGAACAAGCTGAAGCCGGACATGGTCAAGCTGTACACCTCCAACTTCAGTGAATCCGAGCTGAAAGACCTGGTCGCGTTCTACCAGTCGCCACTGGGCAAGAAAGTCCTGGAAAAAATGCCGCAGCTGACCCAGCAATCGGCCCAGATGACCCAGGCCAAGCTCGAAAGCGCCGTGCCAGTGGTCAACAAGCTGTTGGCTGACATGACCAACGAGCTGGACCCTAAGGCTAACGCCGCTGCACCTGCTGCCAAGAAAAAGCCTTAAGCGGAGTTCGGTATGACCATGCAACAACGCATCGAATCGACGCTGGGCCTGTTACAGCCCGAGCACCTGCAAGTGCTGGATGAAAGCCATATGCACAGTCGTGGGTTGCAGACCCATTACAAGGCCGTGGTGGTCAGCCAGCAGTTCGAAGGGCTCAACCGCGTCAAGCGTCACCAGAAAGTCTACGGCACGCTCGGCGAGCTGATGGGCGAGTTCCATGCGTTGGCGCTGCATACCTACACGCCTGAGGAATGGGCACAGATCGACACGGCTCCGGCCTCGCCGACCTGTGCTGGCGGCTCGCACTAAACAAATGCGCCATCTTCGGCGCTGCCCTTTGTAGGAGCCGGCTTGCTGGCGATGACGGTGGATCAGTCGACATCTTTGCTGACTGATCGGACGCTATCGCCAGCAAGCCGGCTCCTACAGAGAGGTGTGGCTAGTCGACATTAAGCCGGCTCCCACAATTTTTGCTAGAATCCGCAACGCGCCGCTTACCCGGCGCGTTTTTTTTCGCATCCGGTTCACCCCTTACGAGGGTAGCCACCTGGAGAATCACCCATGACACAACAGATTGTCGTGGCGGCACTGTATAAGTTCGTCACCCTGGAAAACTACGTCGACCTGCGCGAGCCCCTGCTGCAGGCCATGGTCGACAACGGCATCAAAGGCACGCTGCTGATCGCCGAAGAAGGCATCAACGGCACCGTGTCCGGCAGCCGCGAAGGCATCGACGGGCTGATGGCCTGGCTCAAGAACGACCCACGCATGGACGACATCGACCACAAAGAGTCGTACTGCGACGATCAGCCGTTCTATCGCACCAAAGTCAAACTCAAGAAAGAAATCGTCACCCTCGGCGTCGAAGGCGTGGACCCGAACAAAAAGGTCGGCACCTACGTTGATCCAGAGAACTGGAACGCGCTGATCAGCGATCCGGAAGTACTGTTGATCGACACTCGCAACGATTACGAAGTCTCGATCGGCACCTTCGAAGGCGCCATCGATCCGAAAACCACCAGTTTTCGCGAATTCCCCGACTACATCAAAGCCAACTTCGACCCGGCCGTGCATAAGAAAGTCGCGATGTTCTGCACCGGCGGCATTCGTTGTGAAAAGGCTTCGAGCTACATGCTCAGCCAGGGTTTTGATGAGGTTTATCACCTCAAGGGCGGCATTCTGAAGTACCTCGAAGAGGTGCCGCAGGAAGAAACCAAATGGCAGGGCGACTGCTTCGTGTTCGATAACCGCGTGACCGTTCGTCATGACCTCAGTGAAGGTGACTACGATCAATGTCACGCCTGTCGTACACCGGTTAGTGTTGAAGACCGCGCGTCCGAGCACTATGTGGCCGGCATCAGCTGCCCGCATTGCTGGGATAAGCTGAGCGAGAAGACCCGTCGCAGTGCCATCGATCGGCAGAAGCAGATCGAACTGGCCAAGGCTCGCAACATGCCGCACCCGATCGGCTACAACTACAAGCAAACCCCTTCCGAGGCTTGAACCATGTCTGCACGCCGCCTGCTCTATGTGATGGACCCGATGTGTTCCTGGTGCTGGGGCTTTGCGCCGGTGGCCAATGCGTTGGTCGAGCAGGCGCAGGCGGCGGGTGTGGACGTGCATTTGATTGTGGGCGGCTTGCGCACCGGCAGTGGTTCGGCGCTGGAGCCGACCACCCGGCGCTACATTCTTGAACATTGGCAGGCGGTCACCGAGGCCACCGGTCAACCGTTCAAAATCGAAGGTGCATTGCCCGACGGCTTTGTGTACGACACCGAGCCGGCCTGTCGGGCGTTGGTGACGGCGCGCAGCCTGGCGCCGGATTGCGCGTGGAAACTGCTCGGTCTGATCCAGCATGCGTTTTACGCAGAAGGGCGCGATGTCACCCACGCCAGTGTGCTGGTGGAACTGGCGGAGCAAGCCGGTTTGCCGCGCATCGAATTCGCTGCCGCGTTCGACCGCGCCGATCAACATGCCGCGACTGCGGCCGATTTCACTTGGGTGCAGGACCTCGGCATCGCCGGTTTCCCCACCTTGCTGGCAGAGCGTGATGGTCAGTTGGCGTTGTTGACCAATGGCTATCAGCCTCTCAGCGTACTGTCACCGCTGCTCGGCCGCTGGCTGGAGCGCGCTGCCTGTGCATGATCTGCCCGACGACGTCCCAACCGCTGCACGTGTCGACCGTCTGAGCTGGGCGGAAATCCGCCGCCTGGCCCTGCATCACAAGAAATCCCTGTGGATCGCCAACGGCGTGGCCGTGCTGGCGACGTTGTGCAGCGTGCCGATTCCTTTGCTCTTGCCCTTGCTGGTGGACGAAGTGCTGCTGGGCCATGGCGACGCGGCGCTGAAAGTCATGAACCACGCACTGCCCGAAGGCTGGCAGAAAGCGGCGGGGTA
Source organism: Pseudomonas sp. GM60 (assembly GCF_000282415.1). NCBI lineage: Bacteria > Pseudomonadati > Pseudomonadota > Gammaproteobacteria > Pseudomonadales > Pseudomonadaceae > Pseudomonas > Pseudomonas sp. GM60. Next base: position 12,546 of record NZ_AKJI01000173.1, on the reverse strand, counting down.
CATCGGCCTGATGCTGCTGGTGACCTTGTTGCTGCGCTGCGGTGCCTTGCTGTTCAACGTGGTGCAGGCCAAGTTGTTCGCGGCACTGGCCAAAGACATCGTGTACCGCATCCGCCTGCGGCTGATCGAGCGCCTCAAGCGCATCTCGTTGGGCGAGTACGAAAGCCTGGGCAGCGGCACGGTGACCACGCACCTGGTTACCGACCTGGACACGGTGGACAAATTCGTCGGCGAAACCCTCAGCCGGTTCCTCGTGGCCATGCTGACCTTGATCGGCACCGCGAGCATCCTGATCTGGATGCACTGGAAGCTGGCGCTGCTGATCATGCTGTTCAACCCGCTGGTGATCTATGCCACGGTGCTGCTGGGCAAGCGGGTCAAGCACCTGAAGAAACTCGAGAACGACAGCACCTCGCGCTTCACTCAAGCGTTGACCGAAACCCTCGATGCCATTCAGGAAGTGCGCGCCGGCAACCGTCAGGGCTTCTTCCTCGGGCGTCTCGGCCAACGTGCGCGGGAGGTGCGCGATTACGCGGTGAACTCCCAGTGGAAAACCGATGCCTCGAACCGGGCCAGCGGTTTGCTGTTCCAGTTCGGCATCGATATTTTCCGCGCCGCGGCGATGCTCACCGTGTTGTTTTCCGACTTGTCCATTGGCCAGATGCTCGCGGTGTTCAGCTACCTGTGGTTCATGATCGGTCCGGTGGAACAACTGCTGAATCTGCAATACGCCTACTACGCCGCCGGTGGTGCGCTGTCGCGAATCAATGAGTTGTTGGCAAGGGCCGATGAGCCTGAGTACCCGGGTGGGGTCGACCCGTTCAACGGTCGCGAAACCGTGGGTATCGAAGTCCAGGGATTGAGTTTCGGTTACGGCGACGAACTGGTGTTGAACCAGATGAACCTGTCCATCGCTCCCGGTGAAAAGGTCGCGATTGTCGGCGCCAGCGGCGGCGGCAAAAGTACGTTGGTGCAATTGTTGCTAGGCCTGTACACGCCACTGGCCGGGACGATCCGCTTCGGCGGTTCGACCCAGCAGGACATCGGCCTGGAAACGGTGCGTGAAAACGTAGCGGTGGTCCTGCAGCATCCGGCGCTGTTCAACGACACCATCCGCGCCAACCTGACCATGGGGCGCGAGCGCAGCGACGAGGCCTGCTGGCAGGCGCTGGAAATTGCGCAGCTGCACAACACGGTTCGGGAACTGCCCAACGGCCTGGATAGCATTGTCGGACGTTCCGGCGTGCGCTTGTCCGGCGGTCAGCGCCAACGCCTGGCGATTGCTCGGATGGTGCTGGCCGAACCAAAAGTGGTGATCCTCGACGAGGCCACTTCAGCGCTGGATGCCGCCACCGAATACAACCTGCACCAGGCACTGGCGCGGTTCCTGAGCCACCGCACCACGCTGATCATTGCGCACCGGTTGTCCGCCGTGAAGCAGGCCGACCGGGTGCTGGTATTCGACGGCGGGCAAATTGCCGAGGATGGCGACCATCAGCAATTGATTGCCGAGGGTGGTTTGTACGCCAAGCTGTACGGGCATTTGCAGCAGCACTGATCAGTGCCGCACGGCTACTTCCAGATCACGTTCAACGCCTCGGGATTGCCGTCATAACCGAATTGCTTCATGACGATTGAACACGAATCGCAAGGCGCCATGGTCGTGGCTATCGTGATGGACTCAAGCTCCTGAGAGTCCGGATATTTCTGGCGTATGACGCTGATGAGTTTGCTCTCGGTGTCCAGTGAAGTAGGGCGTTGGGTGAGTGCGGGCGTATACGTCTCGATGTTGTCGATCGTGTGCGGAATCGCTCGCAACTTGCCAGAAGCGGAGACGTTCAGCGATGTCTGCGGGAAGCTGGCGCCGTGATCGATGTTGAAGTAACTCGTACCTTCGTCGATCACCTCTTTCGAGCCTCTGTTTCTCTCAAACAATGGCAGGTAAGCAGTGTCACCCTGTCTGCCGGAAACGCTGACATAAACCTCCCGAATGCCCTGTCTTGTCTTGATTTCCGCGAATGCAACATTGCGCAGCTTGCCCAATTCACTCTTATGAATGTTGCTGATGCGTTGCTGTAACTCCAACATGACGCCATCGATTTTCAACGCCTTGGGCCCACCCCGAACCGACGATTCCAGGGTGATGACGGTTCTCTGGAACAGTGTATTGATGACTTGCGCTGTCGTTTTACGGACACTTTCCGGAGCATTCCTGGACGCGGACCAGGTCGTTGCGCCATCGGTGGAGTGCCTGACGATCATTCGGGTCGAGTGATCGAACAGCACAGCCTCGCCGGGGCTGGTATCGACCTTGATCAGACTGAGTGTATCGGGCGGATTGGCATGGCCGCCGATAGGTATGGCGATGTTGTCCATCGCTCTCATGGCGCGCTCAACGAGAGTCACACCGTAAATCCTCGCCATGTTGTTGGCATTCAACGAGCCGGTGTACACCACCATCAACTCGCGCCGCAGTTCGGCGGGCAAAGTTGACGCTTGCTTGAAGGCCAGTGCGTTACGCAGGCTTTGCCCTTTTGCCAGTTCGGCAACGTAAAAATCCCCCGCATCAAGACGTGTGAAAACATACTGTTTCGATCCGTCGACAGAGTCCGCGATGACGGCTCCGGAGTGGAAGGTATCGGTCACACCCTTTTCCGTGACGCTGACTTTGATCCGACCGTAAATGCCTTTGCGGAACTCCATCGTCGCGTCGAGTGTTGCGTGAGTGGTCAATGAAACCTTTGTCAGGGGGGCACCGGCAGCACCTGGTGTATAAATGCTGTCACCAAACCAGGTGGCCCATCCCTTGGTTTCATTGAACGTGCCGACTGCGGGTGTCGGGGCCGGGTCTCGCGTCACATAGCGGGTCGTGCAGACGTCTGCTCCCGGGGCGCGTCGCGGTCGGCAAGGGATCGCCTTCAGCGAATCACTCGCGTCAATCAAGTCTGCACGGCGTAGCGTGTCACCCTCCAGCCGGTACGGCACGCCATCGATGAACAGCGTGGTTCGGCCGTCCACTTCAAGCACTTCGCGTACGTGGCGTGTCTTGGCTAGCTCCACAACCGATTGCTGGCTACGGCTTTCCAGGATGCTGTAGTGCGATTGCCCGGGCGAGAAGTCACTGGCGCGGGTGGTCAACGACGGGCCATAGGGCTTGGAGGGCAATGGATCGACCAGGCGCAAGTCGGTCTTGCCAGAGGCGCCGATGTTGCGAATTGGCACATCATCTATGCCTTTGATGCTGGCTAGCTGATCTCCCAGCGTTGCAGGCTTCCAGCGTCCGGCATCACTCAACTGAGGCAAACTGCGCACGTACTCGTAGTAGCGGATTTTCCCCACGAGTTCGTTAAATTCGGACGTGACGGTTTTATAAATGTATCGCACCGATTTGCCCAAGCCTTTGAGCAGCGCGGGAATAATCTCAAGCGGATTCAACGCTCGCAGCGTCGATACCAGCAGCGTTTTTGTCAGCGTTGAAAATGAAGGGAGCGTTGCGCGTGTGGCCAGTTGGCCCGCGTTACTGATCAGTCTGATCGAACCCGTGGCGAATTTGCCAATGGGGATCACGAACGAAATTACATCGAAAAACAGGCCGACTATTCCCAGGGCGATGCGATTCTTATCGCCTGACATCACGTCTTCGACAGGGCCCCAGAACGGTACAAACAACTTGGCGATCTTGAATATTTTTCTACGTTGAGCTTCTTCGAGTTCAAACCTGGTCTGACCCTTCGCAAAGGTGCGCAACTCTTGCGGGTCAATAAACAGGAGTTCGGTCGCAATGTGTCGGCTGATCGCCAGTGAGCGGCTGGACGACAGGGTCAATGGGGCGCGTTGATGATGCTCCGTGATCTCGGAACTTGCGCTGAACGCTGGCGGCAGCTGATCGATGATTGCCTCGCAGAAGGCCGTTGCCTTGGGCAGGGTGCCATTCGAATGCGCGTCCCAGTCGAAGGGTAAATGTCTGTCGCGGATGACATCGACATAGGCCCCATTGGAGGTGGTTGCCATCGCCCCGATCCGGGGAATCAACAACGTCGCATCAAAATTTTCGAGGCGACGTATCACCCCGGCTTTCGGGAGAAGCTCGTAAAAAGTGCTGACGGAAACGGCGGCTTCGTCCCCGGTGGGCTCATTTGTTTGGGTCGCTTGCAGTATCACGCCGTTGCGTGCTCTGAGCGGCAACGTAATTTCGGGCGTTTCGTCCTTGGCGGCGATTTTGCGGGTTTCTTTGCGCAGGCTGTAAATTTTGACTTCGCCCAACTCCAGAGCCAGTCGGTCGGCATAGGGGAGTGAGGTTAACAGCGTTCTGATCAATGTCTGGTAGGCCGTCGTGATCGTTTCCAGATGCCGCTTGAACGCATCGTCAAACAGCGCAGGGACATCGGGAATTTTGGTAAACGGTGACAGGACTTTTTGACGGCCTTCAAATCCATTACCGGGAACCGGCCATGGCTTGTCAGCTTTCAAGTACCGGTCCTTGTCCATCCTGATCCATTGTGTGCTCAAGGTTTTGCCGTCAGCCTCAGTCACAAACCATATTTTCTGATCGTCGAACATGGCGGACGCCAACACATCGGTGAACGAGTAATACTTGTATTCCTTACCCCTGAGTGGCGGTGTGTCGCGAAAGCCGATCGAAGCCAACTCGTCATACCTGGCCAGTTTGCGTCCGTCGGTATTGAAGGCTTCGCTTCCGAACAGTGTTTGTATTTCAGCTTTGGCGATGGCCAGCCGTTTGGGTGGCTCTTCATTGATTCGGATAACCGCTTGATTGACCTCTTTCGAGTGTTTTTCCAGTTCGGAGCAGGCCCGTTCGATGTCGGCTTGCGTGTAGTCCTTGAGGTCTTTTTGCGAAACGAAACCCTGGGTGACAGCCCAATCCAGGGTCGGAAGCAGCCTGGTGAGACTGAGAAGGTTCAATTCTTCCGTGGTTGCCACTTCGGCGCGCTGCATGGGCAAGTTGACCAACTGCTGGAAGCTCAGTCGGTCCAGCAGTTCGGGGGCGATGGCTTTGACGAAATTGACCCCGTTGAGGAAATTGACCCAGACAGCCGTGCTCCGGTAAGCGAGATCTGCCGGAATGTCACGGACACGGAACTCGAACGGGAATCGGGACAAAAATAATCGTGCAATGACCACGGCCTCTTTGTCTGACGCGGCCAGTTTTGACGTGAGTAAATGGGCTTCAAATGTTTCTCGGATAGCCTGATAGCTCTTTCCCCAATTCGAGCGACTTCGCCAGTCGTACCCGGCGATCAGATCACTGGAGTCCAGGGTCTGTGCACAAAGCCAATGTTGCAGCGCGTTGGCTATCAGTCTGGTGCGGATGTAAGGCGACGTCTCTTCACCGGTTTTTCCGCCGTACCAATCCATTGTCGTCAGTAAGGTGTTTCCCAGTCTTTGAGCTTCCGCGCTCTGCAGGATTTTTTCGAGGTACACACTCGGCGTCGCGCGAACTTGTTCAATCGTTGCAGTAGGAAGAATGTCCTTGGCAAAGTAAGTCAGCGGTGAATTAACGCTCTCTGGCAGAAATTGATTAACCGCATCGACTATTCCAGCGCGAGTCTGGACGCCATGGAGTAACTGCGTATCGACTGGAGCGTCAGGAGATGCTTGTTGGATAGTCGCGAACGTTTCCAGATCCTTTTCTGTTGGAAGGGGCTTCAGATCAAGGGCTTCAAACTCGTCCTCCAGTTTCAAACGATGGCTGGCGATCCTGTCCTGAATGACTTTTATCGTGGCCTGAACTTGTTGCGGGTCTCTGGATGTCAGTGCAATACCGTAAAAGACACACATCCTGTCGAAGCCAATGGTGCGGTTTGAATTCAACACACCGCCCAGCAATGCTGCTGCTTGCTCAATTCGCAGTTTCAGCGGCTGCCATTTGGCGTGTTCCGTCAATTCCAGCGTGACTTTATATCCTGTGTTTTTCTAGGCCTGGTAGACATACTTGCCCTCCTTGAACTCGACGAATAGATCACCGTGCTTTAATTCAAGCCTTGTGCACATATCGATGTAATCCCGATCGCGCAGCACTTGCCACAACGCTTTTAATCCATCAGCGCTCACCTTGGTGAGTGGTGAATAAGGTTTTAGTGGCAAAACGGGCCATAGAATATTTACCGGTGTTTCGCGCAAGGTCGCGAGCAGAAGTTCGTAATCCTCCAGTTGGCCTGCATGTAACTCAGCCTCGGAGGGGGAGGATGGGTTTGAAGTGTTCGATTGCATGTAATTGCTTCTCTTGATTATCGGTTGATCTGCGCATCGCTCTGGTGCGATGGCGTCGTTGGCCGATTTCAAGCGAAAACAAACAGGAGAGAGCGGTACATAGTTAGGTGACGGCGGTTTTGCTCCAGGAACTGTGTCGCGCGGTGTGTCCGCCTCTCACTGAAAACCGTTATTTACCTGCACTTGCCCATAGAAAGGGCTTCTCGCTTGCCGGGATCGAGAACGCACCCTAGTCTAGCTGTAGCGATCACGTTGGATGATGATCTGGCAGTGCTAAAACAAGGGACCTCATGAATCAAACGCGGACTCTCGGAACGCCACGGTTGCTGGGCATCGTCTGGCCATTTATCGCTGTCGTGCTATTTCAGGCGCTGTTGGGCGGTTTCAGCCTGTATGTTTTGTCGGCGGTGCGCGGCTATGTTGCCGGCGAAAGCCTCTGGTCCAAGGGCCAGAAAGACGCCATCTATTACCTGAATCTCTACGCGGACAGTCGCGACGAGACGATATTTCTCAAATACCAGAACGCCATCGCCGTGCCTCAAGGGGGCCACGAGTTACGTTTGGCGCTGGACCATCAGCCGCCGAACATCGAAGCGGCACGCCAGGCGATCCTCAAGGGGGGCAACCATCCGGATGACGTCTCCAGCCTGATCTGGCTGTACCTCAATTTCCGCCACTTCTCTTACCTTGAGAAAGCCATCGACCTCTGGACGGTAGGGGATGCGTATCTGCTGCGCCTTGATAATGTTGCTCGGGAAATGCATCAGCGCATCACCTCCCGTCAGGCCACCAATGGCGATATCCAGCGCTGGAAAGATCAGATTTTTGCGATCAACGATGAAGTGACGCCGGCAGCGAAAGCCTTCAGCGATGCCCTGGGTGAAGGCTCGCGGGTGATTCTGCGCCTGCTGCTGTTGACGAACCTCGCCACCGCCCTGGGCTTGATTGTCCTGGCCCTGATGCGCACGCACAAATTGCTCAAGCAGCGCCATGCGTTCGCCGACGCCTTGCAGTTGGAGAAGGAGCGCGCGCAGATCACCCTGCAATCGATTGGCGATGCCGTGATCACCGCTAATGTCGACGGCGCGATTGCCTACATGAACCCTGCTGCCGAGGCGTTGACGCACTGGAAGGCCGAGCAGGCGACAGGTTTGCCCTTGGCCGCGCTGTTCAATCTGCTGGACGAGAATGCCCAGACCGACGGCTTTACGCTGATCGAGCACATCCTGAGCGGTCAGCTCAGCGGTGGCAGCGAGCACTCCAAATTGATTCAACGGCTGGATGGCAGCACGGTTTCGGTCACGCTGGTCGGTGCGCCGATCCGCAATGCCGGCAAGGTCAGCGGCACCGTGCTGGTGTTGCACGACATGACTCAGGAGCGGCAATACATTGCCAATTTGTCCTGGCAGGCGACCCATGACGCCTTGACCGGGCTGGCCAATCGCCGCGAATTCGAGTATCGCCTGGAACAGGTGCTGCACAACCTGACGCGACATCCGGGGCGTCATGCCTTGATGTTTCTCGATCTGGACCAGTTCAAGCTGGTCAACGACACCTGCGGCCACGCGGCGGGGGACGAGTTGTTGCGGCACATCTGCGCGTTGCTGCAATCGGGCTTGCGCGAAGGCGATACCTTGGCCCGCCTGGGCGGCGATGAATTTGGCATCCTGCTGGAGAGTTGCGCGCCGGAAGCTGCGGAGAAAATCGCCGAGGGCCTGCGCCAGACCGTGCAGAACCTGCACTTCGTCTGGAAAGGCCGGCCGTTCGTGACCACCGTGAGCATCGGCCTGGTACACATCAATCAGCACCCGACCACCCTCGAAACATCGCTGCGCGCCGCCGATATGGCCTGTTACATGGCCAAGGAAAAGGGCCGCAACCGGGTTCAGGTCTATCACGCCGATGACTCGGAATTGTCCCTGCGCTTTGGCGAAATGGCTTGGGTGCAGCGCTTGCACATGGCGCTGGAAGAGGACCGCTTTTGTCTGTATGCCCAGGAAATCGCAGCCTTGGGTCATGTCGAAACAGGCGGCGGGCATATCGAAATCCTGTTGCGCCTGCATGACGAAGCCGGGCGCATGATATTGCCCGACAGTTTTATTCCGGCGGCGGAACGTTATGGACTGATGACTTCGCTTGATCGTTGGGTTGTACAGAATGTTTTCAAGATCATTGCCCAATGTATATCGGAGAAACACAAAGGGCCGTTGGCGATGTGTGCGATTAATCTGTCAGGCACAACTATAGGAGATGAGGCGTTCCTGGACTTCCTGCGTCAACAGTTCATTACTTATTCCATACCGCCTGAAATGATTTGTTTTGAAATTACTGAAACCAGCGCTATTTCCAATCTTGGAAGTGCAATTAGATTTATTAATGAACTCAAAGGCTTAGGTTGCCACTTTTCGTTGGACGACTTTTGCGCCGGTATGTCCTCATTCGCCTACTTGAAACATTTGCCTGTAGACTTCCTGAAGATCGACGGGAGTTTCGTAAAGGATATGCTGGACGACCCGATTAACCGCGCCATGGTCGAAGTGATCAATCACATCGGCCATGTAATGGGTAAGCGTACGATTGCCGAGTTTGTTGAAACACCCCAGATTGAGCAGGCATTGCTGGAAATCGGGGTGGATTACGCTCAAGGGTATGTGATTGAGCGCCCGCATTTGTTTACCTGCGATAGTTTACAAAGTCGTCCTGCCAGGCCTCAGCCGTTGTTGTTCAAGGCGCCTGGCACGTTCCGTTGAAATCTCCTGCTGATCCTTACAATCACAATCAAAAGGAACCCGACAGTGATCGACACATTCAACCGAACCGGACCCCTCATGGAAGCTGCAAGTTATCCCGCCTGGGCTCAGCAACTGATCCAGGACTGCAGCGAGAGTAAACGCCGGGTTGTCGAACACGAATTGTACAGGCGCATGCGAGATAACAAACTCAGCGCAAAGACCATGCGCAACTACCTTATTGGTGGTTGGCCCGTGGTTGAGCAATTCGCGTTATATATGGCACAGAACCTCACCAAGACCCGTTTTGCCCGCCATCCCGGAGAGGACATGGCGCGACGATGGTTGATGCGCAACATTCGTGTGGAATTGAACCATGCCGATTACTGGGTGCACTGGAGCCGTGCTCACGGTGTCAGCCTGGAAGATCTGCAGGCGCAAAAGGTGGCCCCTGAACTTCACGCCTTGAGTCATTGGTGCTGGCACACCAGTTCGGCGGACTCGCTGATCGTTGCCATTGCTGCCACCAACTACGCCATTGAAGGCGCGACCGGCGAGTGGTCGGCGCTGGTCTGTTCCAATGGCGTCTACGCGGCATCGTTCCCCGAAGAGGATCGCAAGCGAGCCATGAAGTGGCTGAAGATGCATGCCCAGTACGATGACGCCCATCCGTGGGAAGCGCTGGAAATCATCTGCACGCTGGCGGGGCTGAACCCGAGCAAGTCATTGCAGGCCCAATTGCGCGAGGCCGTGTGCAAAAGCTACGACTACATGTACCTGTTCCTGGAACGGTGCATCCAGCTTGAGCATGTGGAAAAGGCTCCGGTCGCGCGTGGGCGCATGGCATTGGCCGAAAGCTGATCGGTCGGACTCACCATTGAAAAAGCCCGCGCCCTCTATCGATAGAGGGCGCGGGCTTTTTCGTATTGGCCGCAAGCCGTCAGGCGCTGACTTTCAGTCCAATCAGCCCGGCAATGATCAAGGTCACGCTGGCCAGCCTGAACAACGCCATCGATTCACCAAACAGGATGATCCCGGCGATGACCGTGCCGACGGCACCCACGCCGGTCCAGATCGCATAGGCAGTGCCCAGGGGCAATTCCTTCATCGCCAGCCCAAGCAGGCCAAGGCTGATGGCCATCGCGGCAATCGTCAACGCAGTAGGGAGAGGACGGCTGAAACCGTCGGTGTATTTCAGGCCGACAGCCCAGCCCACTTCGAACAGGCCGGCGAAAAACAGAATGATCCAGGACATGAGAGACCTCCATCGATTGACGGGGTCGTCCCCAGATTAATGACTCGATCGAGCCGCGAGGTCGTCCTCGCGTTGCGCAGTATGGTGCCCATCATTAACCCGGGGATCAAGTTTTCCGCTTACTCAGTCACTTGCCGAGCCGCGGTTTCCCGGTCTTCTTTCTCGCTCATCCGGCGGAAATACGTCGAGAGCAGCGCTCCGGAAATGTTGTGCCACACACTGAACAATGCGCTCGGTACCGCCGCCAGCGGCGAGAAATGCGCACTGGCCAGCGCGGCGCCCAAACCGGAGTTTTGCATGCCGACCTCCAACGCCAGGGATTTACGCTGGGCCAGTGGCAACTTGAACAGCCGTCCGGTGAAGTACCCCAGCAGATAGCCAAAGCTGTTGTGCAGCATCACCACGGCCATGATCAGCAGGCCGGATTCGGCGATTTTCGCCTGGCTGGCCGCGACGACAGCCGTGACGATGATCACGATGCTGACAACGGAAACCAGCGGCAATACGTCCACTGCGTGGCGAACCCGATCCCCGAGCACGCGCTGAGCGACCACGCCGAGCACGATCGGCAGCAGCACCACTTGCAGGATCGACCAGAACAATTCCATGAAGGATACCGGCAACCAGGCCGAGGCGAGTAGCCAGATCAGCGCGGGCGTCAGCAGTGGAGCGAGGAGGGTGGTGACGGCGGCGATGGCCACCGACAGCGCCAGGTCGCCACGGGCCAGCCAGGTCATGACGTTTGATGAGGTGCCGCTTGGGCAGCAACCGACCAGGATGACTCCGACGGCGATTTCCGGAGGCAGATGGAACACCTGGCAGAGCAACCACGCCACACCGGGCATGATCACGAAATGTGCAACCACGCCCAGCGCCACACGCCACGGATGGCGAGCGACTTCGGCGAAGTCTTCGAGCTTGAGGGTCAGGCCCATGCCGAACATCACCAGGCCCAGGAGCGGCACGATCGCGCCTTTCAGGCCGAGGAACCATGCCGGTTGCAGGAAAGCCACGACGGCGAAAATCAGAACCCAGTAAGCGAAGGTGTTGCCGACAAAGCGACTCAATGCAGCCAGTGCACGCATGGCCTGATCCTTATTTTAAGTAACACTGCAAAACAAATGTGGGAGCGGGCTTGCTCGCGAAAGCGGTGTTTCAGCCAACACATGTGTTGGATGTAAAACCGCTTTCGCGAGCAAGCCCGCTCCCACAGTGGAAGATCACCAGGCTTTAGATTCCCTGCGGCGTCTCTTCACCGCCCAACGCTTCAACCAGCGCCGGGAGGAAGTCGCCGAAAGTCAGCATCATCAGGGTGAAACTGGCGTCCAACTGGCCGAGGGCTTCTTCGCCGCCGTCCTGTTCCGCCTGATCCTGCAGCAGGTCTTCGAACTTCAGGCGCTTGACCACCATCTTGTCGTCGAGGACGAAGGACAGTTTGTCCTGCCAGGCCAGCGACAGCTGAGTGACCACTTTGCCGGTGCTCAGGTGCAACTGGATTTCTTCGCTGGTCAGGTCCTGACGCTTGCAGCGCACAATGCCGCCGTCTTCGTGGGTGTCGCGCAGCTCGCACTCGTCCAGCACAAAGAAGTCATCCGCGGCTTTCTGGGTGGTGACCCATTCCGTCATGGTGGCGGTCGGGGACATTTTCACAGTCAGCGGACGTACCGGCAGGGTGCCGATCACTTCACGCAGGGTCGACAGCAGGTCTTCGGCACGTTTCGGGCTCGCCGAGTTGACCAGAATCAGGCCCTGTTTCGGCGCGATCGCAGCGAAGGTCGACGAACGACGGATAAAGGCACGCGGCAGGAAGGCCTGGATGATTTCATCCTTGATCTGATCGCGTTCCTTTTTGTAGACCTTGCGCATTTGTTCGGCTTCGATCTCTTCGACCTTTTCCTTAACGGCGTCACGCACGACGCTGCCCGGCAGGATGCGTTCTTCCTTACGGGCGGAGATCAGCAGGAAGTCGCCGCTGACGTGCACCAGTGGTGCATCTTCGCCCTTGCCGAAAGGCGCGACGAAACCGTAGGTGGTCAACTCCTGGCTTGCACATGAACGCGCCAGTTTGGTGGCCAGTGCAGTTTCCAACGCCTCGGCATCAAAAGGCAGATCTTGGGTCAGGCGATAGATAAGCAGGTTTTTGAACCACATGGGGCGAGTCTCTCCTTTATGCAAAGTGGGGCATTATTCTCTTCGTGGCGCCATAGGCCAACCCTTCTCTAAGCCTTTGGAAGGCCTGAAAAAATTATTTAAAAAAGTGCTTGCCAGAGGTGAGGTCGCTCCGTAGAATGCGCGCCACACCGAAAGTGAAGGGTGATTAGCTCAGCTGGG
>NZ_AKJI01000172.1:0-10918 GCF_000282415.1 Pseudomonas sp. GM60 | reverse complement strand
CGATGGTCGTTAACGATAACGCTTACTGACTGGTTCACCGCGGTGCACTGGAGTCCATCGCCAGCAAGCCGGCTCCTACAGGTTCTGTGTTTCCCGAGAGTCCGTGTCAGAAATTCCGTTCGCCAACGTGATCCGCTTGCCCACCCTGCCCTTGATGCCGCTGGCCTGACCGGCCTGGGTGATCAATCCCGGAATCAGCTCGCCTACGGGCAGACTTTGCTTCAGGTCAAACCGGGCGCCGATTTCCTTGCGGCCCAACGCGGTCAACGTCAGCGCCCGGCTGTCCAGATCCTGCGTCACCCATTTGCGCTTGATCGCCGTTTGCAGCAACGCCGCGCCCAACGAACCACCCAGATGCGGTCGGCGCATGCTCCAGTCCAGGCACGGGCAGGCAAACCGTCGGCGCTGCGTGGTCAGGTCGTTGACTTCAATGCCCAGCCCTTCGAACAACGCCTCGCCGCTGTCACTCAGCCGATAAGCCTGCTCATCGGTTTCCAGCAACCAGCCTTTTTCCAGCAGCCGGTCATGCAGCAACACCGCCAGCGTGCCGGCCATGTGGTCGTAGCACGTGCGGGCAAATTGCAGGCGGTCCGGGGTGCGTGGGTTGAACGTCGGCGCGGTGTTCTGGCCGATCACCATCAACGCTTCCAGCGCCTGGGCCACGCGTTTGTCCGCGAGGCTGTAATAGCGATGACGCCCTTGAACATGCAGACGCAGCAGCGCCAGGTCCTTGAGTTTGGCCAGATGCGCGCTGGCAGTGGAAGCGCTGACTTCGGCAATCGCCGCCAACTCGGTGCTGGTGCGGGCGTGGCCGTCCATCAAAGAACACAACATTTTGGTCCGGGCCGGTTCGGCAATGGCCGCCGCCACCTGTGAAACACCGAGGTCGTGAAGTTCTGCGTTCATATTTCGCTCCCGGACGAATCAAGCCCTTTTCGGACTGGAGATAGTAGCAACACTTCTCCCACCACGAACAAGGCTGCGACCCATGGACCCGATCATCGCTGCGACTCATGCCGATCCTTATCCTTATTACGCGCAGTTGCGCGCTCAAGGCGGACTGGTTTTTCACCAGGGACTGAAACTGTGGGTGGCCAGTAGCGCCAAAGCCGTGGCGGCGGTGCTGGCGCATCCTGACTGTCACGTGCGGCCGACTCACGAACCAGTGCCCAAGGCCATTGCCAGTGGCATGGCCGGCAAGGTCTTCAGTCAGTTGATGCGCATGAACGAGGGCGAACGCCAGCGTTGCCCAAGATCGGCGATCCAGCCGGAGGTGGCGCTTATTGACGGGGAGGAAGTCAATGCGTTGGTCGGTGCGCGGTTGCTCAGCCCCGACGCCGAAGGGCTGCACAAGGCAATGTTTCTTGGCCCGGTGTGCGTAGTGGCAGCGTTGTTGGGGTTTTCGCCCGCACAGGCTCGGGTGATCAGCGAGCTGACCGGGGATTTCGTCGCGTGCCTGTCGCCCCTCAGCGCTCAGGCACACCTGGACGTAGCCCATAAGGCGGCGGAACAATTGCGTGGTTATTTCATTGAGCTGCTGGACGACCCGGACAACCAAAGCGCCCTTCTTGCCGGTATCCGCCAGCGGTTTTCGGCAACCTCCGACGACAGCGAAGCCCTGATTGCCAACCTCATCGGCCTGTTCTCCCAAACCTATGAAGCCACCGCCGGGCTGATCGGCAATGCGTTACTGGCGTTGATTCGACATCCGCAGTGGCTGAACGATTCGATCAACATTGACGACCTGTTGGCCGAAGTCCAGCGCTTCGATCCGCCGGTACAGAACACCCGTCGCTTCGTCGCCGCATCCTGTGAAATCGAGGGTATGAACTTCAATGCAAGCGATGTAATCCTGGTGATGCTGGCGTCGGCCAATCGCGATCCGCAGTTCAATGAGCAGCCTGATGCATTCATGCTCGAACGCCCGCAGCGACGCAGTTTCACCTTCGGCGCCGGTCGCCATCAATGTCCCGGGCAGGTGCTGGCCATGAGTATCGCCAGCGCCACGCTGAGGCAGATTCTGGCCTTGAAACCCGCGCTGGAGCGATTGACCTGGCGCTACCGCCCTTCCCTGAATGGCCGAATCCCGCTGTTCTCGTGAAGAGCACGCCGGCACATTTGTTACATCAGGTTAAGGGTGTAATGACTGGCAATGCGTTTATCGCGAGTGACTTTCTCCCTAGAGTCACTCTGATAAACGTCAGCGAGGCGCCATCGATGCAAACCCAACTGGACAAAGCCCTGAGCGCTTTTGCGCGAGCAGACCTTCTGCAAGGCCCCACGCCCATTCAACGAGCCGAACGCCTCGAACAGCTGTTGGGCCTGGGGACGCGAGGAATTCGCCTGTTTCTCAAGCGCGACGATCACATGTTGCTGGGTGGTGGCGGCAACAAACTGCGCAAACTCGAATTCCATATTGGTGCGGCGCAGCAGGCCGGCATTGATACGGTCATTACCGTCGGCGGCGTGCAGTCCAACCATGCACGCCTGACCGCCGCAGCCTGCGCACGTTTAGGCATCGCCTGCGAATTGATCCTGACGCGCTCGGTCCCCAAGACTGATGTGGATTACGAACTCAACGGCAATGTGCTGCTCGACCAATTGTTTGGCGCGCAACTGCAAGTGCTCGCGGGAGGCACCGACTCGCTCGCCCGGGCCGAGGCTCGCGCGGCGCAACTTCGGGACGCGGGGCACAAGGTGCTGGTGATTCCCATGGGCGGTTCAACGCCCCTCGGCAGTCTCGGTTATGCGCGTTGCGCCGCAGAAATCATGCAGCAGGAGACGGCACTCGGCCTGCTCTTCAATCAGGTCGTGGTGCCCAACGGCAGCGCCGGCACCCACGCCGGGCTTGCGGCTGGCTTCCAGTTGCTGGACCGAGGGGCCTCGATGGTCAAGTCTTACTCGGTGTTGTCGGATCGGGAATCGTCAGCGACCAGAACCCTGAAATTGACCCAGGATACGCTGGCATTACTCGGCGGCAACGCCAGCGTACGACCCGAAGAGATCGTCGTTGACGGCAGTCAGTTGGGCGAAGGTTACGGTCTGCCTACCGAAGCCATGCAAGACGCCGTGCGGCTGATGGCTCGCGCCGAAGGTTTGTTGATCGACCCGGTGTACTCCGGCAAGGCGTTTGCCGGGTTGGTGGCGGATCTCAAGCAAGAACGTTTTCGCGCCGGGGACAACGTGTTGTTTGTGATGACGGGCGGGACACCGGAGTTGTATGCGTATCGGGAGACGTTTCAGGGTTAGTCATGCCAGATTGACCGCGTTATCGTTCATCGCCAGCAAGCCGGCTCCTACAGGGATTGCGTACTTGCCGGCGATGGCGTTATGACAAACGACACATCCCCACTGACGCGCCAATCAATCATCCCGCGTCAAAACTTCCAGCAATTCAATCTCGAAAATCAGGTTCGAGTTCGGCGGGATCGCCCCAATCGTGCGCTCGCCATAGCCCAGATGCGCCGGCACCAGCAATTTGCGCTTGCCACCGACCTGCATCCCCATGATCCCCTGATCCCAGCCTTTGATCACACGTCCGGTGCCGATCACGCACTGGAAAGGTTTGCCCCGGCTGTAGGAAGAATCGAACTCGCTACCGTCTTCCAGCCAGCCACGATACTGGGTGGTGATCAGCGCACCTTTGACGGCAGCTTTGCCGTCGCCCGCGTCAAGATCGATTACCTGCAGTTCATCATTCATCATGTTCACTCTATTGTTCACTCGCCCAATTGGACGTAACGGCGCCGTTTTCCCAGAAACGTGCGCGATTGGCAACCCATACGGCCTGTTTCTGCCACTAGGCGTGAACTAAGATATGCAGCACCTACCATAGGAATCAAAACGCCATGACGGCAACCTCTGCATGATTCATGTCTGGACCGGCGCAGCCATTTGCGCGTTGCTGCTTGCCCTGATTATCGCGCTGATCTGTCGCGAGCGTTCGCTGCGAAAGCAGCTCGACGAATATCGCGTGCTCATCACCCACCTGTCCGAACGACAAAACATCCATCAGGACAGCGACGCCGAACGCTTCAAACGCAGCCAGTATTTCGCCCGAATCGGCACCTGGGACTGGGATGTCGACACCGATCGGCTCTACTGGTCGGACGCGATTTACGGCATGTTCGGCTTCAAGATCGGCGAAGTGACGCCCTCCTACGCCTTGTTTTGCGCCTGCGTGCATCCCGACGACCGGGTCAGGGTCCGGGCCGGTGAGCTGCGTTGCCTGGAAACCGGCGAGAACCATGACGAGGAATACCGGGTCATCTGGCCCGACGGCACCATCCGCTGGTTGCGCGAGACCGGCAACGTGGTGAAAAACAACCACGATGAAACGATCAAGATGATGGGCGTGGTCCGCGACATCACCGAGGAAAAAGCCTCCGCCAGTTACCTGCAGCACCTGGCCCATTTCGACCCGTTGACCGGCCTGCCCAACCGGCTGGTGCTCGAAGAGCGTTTGTCCGAGGCACTGGAACAAGCCCGAATCACCGCCACCCGAGTAGCACTGGTGTTCGTCGACCTCAATGGTTTCAAGGCGATCAACGACCGTTACGGCCATGCCGCCGGCGACCGCGTACTCGTCACCACCGCCACGCGCCTGAAGCGAATCCTGCGCTCAACCGACACCGTCGCCCGCATCGGTGGCGACGAATTCGTGGTCATCCTCCAGGGCCTGCCGCAAGGCGGCAGTTTGCAAGACGAAGCCCGCAACATCTGCCAGAAAATCTTCGTCGAACTCTCTCCCCCCGTCACCATCGGCAATGACCAGCGCCACATCGGCACCAGCCTGGGCGTCGCGGTGTTCCCCGATCATGCGCCGAGCATGGACCGGTTGATTCATATTGCGGACCTGGCGATGTATGCGGCCAAACGCAGCGGGAATAATCAGTATCGGCTGGGTGAGCAGGGGTTGAGCCACAGTCGTGTCGAATCAACCTGATCGGACTTCGAGTGCACTGAAACAGTCCCGATTGTTGCACTCGCGCCATTCATACAATCATTGCAGGCCTGGCTTGCGCCCGTCGTCTCAGCCTTTATCCTTGTACCCCCCGCCGTACCGAGTTCTGGAGTTTCCCCATGCCCCATGAAGGCAACCTGTTGCAAGCCGCTGTCGTGTTCCTGTTCGCGGCGGTGCTCACCGTCCCCTTAGCCAAGCGCCTGCAATTGGGGGCGGTGCTGGGTTATCTGTTTGCCGGGGTGATCATCGGGCCGTCGGTGCTGGGGCTGATCGGCAACCCGCAAAGCGTCAGTCATATTTCCGAACTCGGCGTGGTGTTGCTGCTGTTTATCATCGGCCTGGAGCTGTCGCCGCGACGCTTGTGGGTCATGCGCAAATCGGTGTTTGGCGTCGGTCTGGCGCAGGTGCTACTGACCGGATCGGTGATTGGCGTGGTGGCGCTGTTCGTGTTTGGCCAACCGTTGAACAGCGCGATTGTGCTGGGACTGGGCCTGGCACTGTCCTCCACGGCCTTCGGCCTGCAAAGCCTGGCCGAACGCAAGGAATTGACCAGCCCCCATGGGCGTCTGGCATTCGCGATTCTGCTGTTCCAGGACATCGCAGCGATCCCGCTGATCGCCATGGTGCCGTTGCTGGCGGGCGGTGATCACACCACCACCGCGACTGAGGATTTGAACCACGGCTTGCGCGTTTTGGGCAGCATCGCCGTGGTGGTGATCGGCGGACGGTATCTGCTGCGACCGGTGTTCCGTGTGGTCGCCCGCACCGGTCTGCCGGAGGTTTCCACCGCCACCGCGTTGCTGGTGGTGATCGGCACGGCGTGGCTGATGGATCTGGTCGGCGTATCGATGGCACTTGGCGCGTTCCTCGCCGGTTTGCTGCTGGCGGATTCCGAATACCGCCACGAACTGGAAGCACAGATCGAACCGTTCAAGGGCCTGCTGCTGGGGCTGTTTTTCATCAGCGTCGGCATGGGCGCGAATCTCAGCCTGCTGCTCAGCGCACCGATCACGGTGCTGGGCCTGACCCTGTTGCTGATCGCCATCAAGCTGCCGCTGCTGTTTGTCGTGGGGCGACTGGCTGGCGGTTTGGGCAAGGTCAGTGCGATTCGCCTCGGCATCGTACTGGCGGCGGGCGGTGAGTTTGCGTTTGTGGTGTTCAAGATCGGCCGCGACCAGAATTTGTTCGAACCGCGCCTGTACGATCTGCTGGTGCTGACCATCACCCTGTCCATGGCGGTGACGCCGTTGTTGCTGCTGATCTGCGCGCGACTGGTCAGCCCCAAGGTGCAGCCGGTGGTGGTGCCGGAGAAATTCCGCGAGATCGACACCGACGAGCCGCGTGTGGTGATTGCCGGCATGGGCCGGATGGGGCAAATCGTCGCCCGTATCCTGCGCGCGCAGAACATCAAGTTCGTCGCCCTCGACACCTCGGTGGAAACCATCGAACTGTCGCGCAGCTTTGGCGGCGTGCCGGTGTTCTACGGCGACCCGATGCGCCCGGAAATCCTCAGCGCGGCCAAGATCGAGCACGCGGAATACTTCATCATCGCCACCGACGACCCGGACACCAACATCAAGACCGCCGAGGTCGTGCACCGGCTGTACCCGCACATCAAGATCATCGCCCGCGCCCGTAACCGTCAGCATGTGCACCGGTTGGTGGACCTGGGGGCCGAGGCGATTCGGGAAACCTATTATTCGAGCCTGGAAATGAGCCGGCGCACGCTGGTGGGATTGGGCCTGACCCAAGCGCAGGCAGATGCGCGGATCAAGCGTTTCCAGCATCACGACGAGCAAGTGCTGGAAGCGCAGCATGCGGTGTATGACGATGCGGCGAAGGTGTTGCAGACCGCGCAGGAAGCCAGGGCGGAACTGGCGAAGCTGTTTGAGTCGGATCAGCTTGAAGAACAATCCGCCAAGATTTGAGGACCTCATCGCGGGCTTGCCCGCGATGAACGATAACGCGGTGCATCTGGATAAATACTCATGTCAAAGGAATCCACCATGGCTGCCGACCAACCCGCCCCCGCCCTGAAGGAAATCTTCAACGCCGAGCGCCTCAAGCACATCGCTACCGAGATGACCGCGGTCTACCCCGATTTCAATGCCAAAGCCTTCCTGAAACTGGCCAACGACGGACTGGCCGAGCTGTCGATCATGCAGCGCATGGCCCGGGTCAGCGAATCTCTGCACGCGGTGCTGCCGCTGGGTTTTGACGAGTCGCTGGAGGTATTGCGCGCCCTCGCCCCGCGCCTGAACAGCGGTTTCGTCAGCATCTCGCTGCCGCATTACGTCGCGACTTACGGCGCCCATGCTTTCGAGCCGTCCATGGCTGCGCTCAAATACTTCACCACATTCGGCTCTGCTGAATTCGCGATCCGCTATTTCCTGCGCAGTGACCTCAAGCGCGCGTTGGCCGTGATGCACGATTGGTCGCTGGATGAAAACGAACATGTCCGGCGCCTGGCCAGCGAAGGCTGTCGCCCACGCCTGCCGTGGTCATTTCGCCTGGAACAGATTCAGGCCGACCCGAGCCTCGCCGCCGCGATCCTCGACAACCTCAAGGCGGACGCCAGCCTTTACGTGCGCAAGTCGGTGGCCAACCACCTCAACGACATCACCAAGGACCATCCCGAGTGGGTGCTGGACCTGATCGAAGGCTGGTCGCTGGAGAACAGGCATACCGCATGGATCGCCAGACATGCACTACGCAGCCTGATCAAACAGGGCAACCAGCGGGCGCTGGCGATCATCGGCGCGGGCGGCAAGCCCGAGGTCGAAATCATTGATGTGAACGTTGAACCGGCCGTGATTGGCCTGGGGGAGAAAATCACCTTGTCCTTCAGCGTCAAATCCACGGTCGAGGACAGTCAGCGCCTGGTGATCGACTACGCCATCGATTACGTCAAAGCCAATGGCAGCACCTCGGCGAAGGTGTTCAAGCTCAAGGCATTGACGCTGCCCGGCCAAGCGACCGCCCTCCTCAGCCGTGGTCAGCACATCAAGGAACTGACGACGCGCCGACATTACGCAGGCAAACATGCGGTGCACATCCTGGTGAACGGCGAACGCCTCGCCAGCACGGCCTTCGAAATCCTCCCCTGAACACGCGATCCCCTGTAGGAGCGAGGCTTGCCCGCGAAGAGGCCCTTGAGTCTGGTATCAATTTCAAAACCGCCTTCGCGGGCAAGCCTCGCTCCTACAAAGGGTCAGGGTTTAGCAGCAGGTTTTGTTCTCGCTCACACAACTCCACCACGTAATCCCACAACACCCGCAACCGCACGGACTTGTGCAGCTCGCGACGGGTGCTGATCCAGTAGCTGCGCTGGATGCTTTCATCCGGCAACAGCGGCACCAGCTGCGGATCGGCGCTGGCCATGTAGCACGGCAGCACCGCAATCCCCAACCCCGAGCGCGCCGCCTGTTGCTGGGCGATCACGCTGGTGCTGTGGAACACCACCTGCGGATTGCGGCAGAAGCTGTTGAGGAACATCAATTCCTGACTGAACAGCAAGTCGTCGACATAGCCAATCCACGCGTGGCGCCCGAGGTCTTCGCGGCTGCGCAACGGTGGTGCCCTGTCGAGGTAAGCCTGGCTGGCATACAGCGCCAGGCGATAGTCAGTGAGTTTGCGCGTGACCAGCATGTCGGCTGCGGGGCGTTCGAGGTGGATGCTGATCTCCGCTTCGCGGTTGAGGATGCTGACAAATCGCGGCACCGCCACCAGCTCCACTTCCAGCCCCGGATAGCGCTCGAACAAACCGTTCATGCGACTGGCGAGGAACATGATGCCCAGGCCTTCGGTCACCCCCACGCGAATCTTGCCCAGCGGCGCCGTCGATTGGGTGATCTCTTCCTGGGCCAGCAAGGCGACGTTCTCCATCGCTTCGGCGTGTTTGAGCAACGCTTCACCCGCCGGCGTCAATTCATAACCCTGGGCGTGCTGGACGAACAGCGCCGTGCCGAGGCTTTTTTCGATGGCCTCGATGTGCCGGGCCACGGTGGCGTGGGTGGTGTTCAAACGGCGGGCAGCGGTGAGCAAACGCCCGCTGCGCTGCAATTCGAGAAAAAACCGCAGGTCATTCCAATCGAACATGAACCGTCCTTAGGGATACGCTGTTTAAAAACGCACAGCGGCTGCGCAAAAACTAACATTCTTTTGACGAAAGCTAACAACTAGGATGATCGACAACAAGAACAACAATACGAGGTCAGGGATGCAGACTTCCCTTGATGAATACGATTACATCGTGGTCGGGGCCGGGCCGGCGGGATGTTTGCTGGCCAATCGATTGTCGACCAACCCGCAACACCGGGTCCTGCTGCTCGAAGCCGGCGGCCGCGATAACTACGCATGGATTCACATCCCCGTGGGTTACCTGTTCTGCATCGGCAACCCGCGCACCGACTGGTGCTTCAAGACCGAAGCGCAAGCAGGCCTGCAAGGTCGCGCCCTGAGTTACCCGCGCGGCAAAGTGCTCGGCGGTTGCTCCTCAATCAACGGCATGATCTACATGCGCGGCCAGGCCGGCGACTACGATGGTTGGGCAGCCGATGGCAATCCCGGCTGGCGTTGGGACGATGTGCTGCCGCTGTTCAAGAAAAGCGAAAATCATTTTGCCGGCGACTCGCAATTTCACGGCGCCGCCGGGGAATGGCGGATCGAGCGTCAGCGACTGTCCTGGCCAATTCTCGATGCGTTCCGCAGCGCGGCCGAACAAAGCGGCATCGCCAGCATCGATGACTTCAATCAGGGCGACAACGAAGGCTGCGGCTACTTCCAGGTCAATCAGAAGGCCGGGATTCGCTGGAACGCGGCCAAGGCATTTCTCAAACCGGTCCGCCATCGTCCCAATCTCACCGTGCTGACCGACGTTGAAGTCGACCGCGTGCTCCTGGAAAACGGCCGTGCAGCGGCGGTCAGTACGCGTTGGCAGGGTCAGGCGAAAACCTTCAAGGCGCGCAAGGAAATCGTCCTTTGCGCGGGTGCCGTCGGTTCGCCGAGCATCTTGCAACGCTCCGGCATCGGCCCTCGCCCGCTCCTGGAAAAACTGGGCATCGGTGTGGCCCATGAGCTGCCCGGTGTGGGCGGCAACTTGCAGGATCACCTGCAACTGCGGCTGATCTACAAACTGCAAAACGCGCGCACCCTGAACC
Organism: Pseudomonas sp. GM60; assembly: GCF_000282415.1. Classification (NCBI taxonomy): domain Bacteria; kingdom Pseudomonadati; phylum Pseudomonadota; class Gammaproteobacteria; order Pseudomonadales; family Pseudomonadaceae; genus Pseudomonas; species Pseudomonas sp. GM60. Next base: position 796 of record NZ_AKJI01000172.1, on the reverse strand, counting down.
AGATCGCTGGCAGTGTGTGGGGCAAGATCGGCATGGGGCTGCGTTATCTGTATGACCGCAGTGGCCCGCTGTCCATGGCGCCGAGTCAGCTCGGTGCGTTTGCCCGCTCGGGGCCGGAGCAGACTTCGGCGAACCTCGAATACCACGTGCAGCCGCTGTCGCTGGAGCGCTTCGGCGAGCCGTTGCATGCCTTCCCGGCCTTCACGGCGTCGGTCTGCGATCTGCGTCCGCAAAGCCGTGGACGAATCGACATTCGCTCGGTCAACCCGCAGGACGCGCCGCTGATTCAACCCAATTACCTGAGCCATCCGGAAGATTTACGCGTCGCCGCCGATGCGATCCGCCTGACCCGGCGCATCGTTTCCGCGCCCGCCCTGCAAGCGTTCAAACCGGTGGAATACCTGCCCGGTGACAGTTTGCAGAGCGAAGAACAACTGCACGAAGCCGCCGCGCGAATTGGTACGACGATTTTCCATCCGGTCGGTACGTGCCGCATGGGCAACGACGGGGACGCGGTGGTCGATGCCGAATTGAAAGTCCACGGCATCCCCGGCCTGCGCATCGCCGACGCCTCGATCATGCCGCGCATCACCTCGGGCAACACCTGTTCGCCGACGCTGATGATTGCCGAAAAGGCCGCACAACTCATCCTCAACCCCGCCACAAGGAGCCCGACCTCACCGATGGAACTGGTGACCAATGCCTGACCTCCAAACACAAAACCTGTAGGAGCCAGCTTGCTGGCGAAGGCTGTGTGTCAGGCGCCATCAGTATTGACTGACACATCGCTTTCGCC
>NZ_AKJI01000171.1:0-17811 GCF_000282415.1 Pseudomonas sp. GM60 | reverse complement strand
TCGCCGGCAAGCCAGCTCCTACAAGGTTGTGTCGATCACAGGTTTGAAATTGCCCCCGCCCCTGTAGGAGCCAGCTTGCTGGCGATGAGGCCCTTGAACCTTGCACTATTCTTGCGGACGCCATCACTGGCAAGTCGGCCCCCTGCAAATGCTCAAACTGAACTGCCCGCCCCCGCATCAGTCGCATACATAAGCCAGCCTGATTCAGAGGAGTCAAAGTGACCAGTGATTCCAAGCGCCAGACCGTCGAATCAAAGCCATTGAACACGCCGCCGGCGATTCATCGACTCAAAGTGCTGACGGTCAACACCCACAAGGGCTTCACCGCGCTAAACCGACGCTTCATCCTCCCGGAACTGCGTGAAGCGGTACGCAGTACATCCGCCGACCTGGTGTTCCTGCAGGAAGTCGTCGGCGAACACGAACGCCATTCTTCCCGCCTCAACAACTGGCCGCAGACCTCGCAATACGAGTTCCTCGCCGACAGCATGTGGAGCGATTTCGCCTACGGCCGCAATGCGGTCTACCCCAACGGTCACCACGGTAACGCGCTGCTGTCAAAATACCCGATCCGCGAATACCGCAACCTCGACGTCTCGATCACCGGCCCCGAGCGCCGCGGTCTGCTGCATTGCCTGCTCGACGTACCGGGCCACGCCGAAGTCCACGCGATTTGCGTACACCTGAGCCTGCTGGAAAGTCATCGTCAGTTGCAGCTCCAGTTACTCTGCCAACTGCTCGAGTCTTTACCCGACGATGCACCGGTGATCATCGCCGGCGACTTCAACGACTGGCAGCTACAAGGCAACGCCGCCCTAGCCCGCCACGACTACCTGCACGAAGCCTTCGAGCGCCACCATGGTCGCCCGGCAAAAACCTATCCAGCACGGTTTCCGCTACTGCGACTGGACCGGATTTATCTGCGCAATGCCAGCAGCCATGAGCCGCGGATATTGGGCAGCAAGCCGTGGACGCATCTGTCGGACCATTTGCCGTTGGCAGTGGAAGTGCGTCTTTAGTGTTTCAGGCATGATCCGTCAGGCATCATTGATATTGACAGTAATGTTCTAAGGGATGCGCCCGTGAATCTCGCCGTTCACATCGACTTTCTTACCGACCGTCGGCTGCTCAAACGCCTCTGGAACAATACTTTCACGATGATTTTTCGTACAAACAAGAACTTAGATAAGCGCCAAAAAACAATCAGTTGCAACGGCTAAATTACACATACCGCTTATCGTTCATTTTCTTGACGCGACGCCATCGGTCTTCTTGACTTGACGTTACTACCCCCGGAAGTACCACCCGGAGCAACCCCCAGACACCCGTCAAAACGGGCCGCCAGCGGCTTGCCCCAGTCCATTCGGTCGCCCCTCAATCAGGGGTAGGAGAGACGCCAGAGCGAGATACCACATGCGACTGCAAGGTAGACCTCCATGAAAACTTCATTCACCCCACAAGAGATAAAAGTTACTTTTTGCACGGTGTCGAGTTCACTCTTGCTGTGCTCATCCATGGAAGTGCAGGCCTCGCCTGCCGAGGAAGAAACTACCCCCTGGTATGACCAGGAGGTCCCGGTGCTCACCTTGCCCGCGCTCGCTACCAACTACCCCGGCCGCTTCAGCGCCAACCCTGATCTGCGAAGTTCACACCTGACCATCGAAGACGCTGCGCCCTCGGCCTGGGATCAGCTCTATGGACAGGCATCGCGTCAGGCACAAACCGATTATCTGTCCCAGGGATTCAGCATTCCTGGCGCCAACGAATTCAAAGGCCCGGCGATCCTCACCCTGCAAAGCGGTAGTGGCCATACCCAGCAGGTCGGGCTGATCGGCGGGATGAGCCAGTTTCAAGGCAACAGCAACGGCCTGCTGACCAGTCGCGCCCTTGCCGACCCCAACACCGACACCCTCAACCTGCAAGGCCAGAGCCTCGGCGCCTACTGGAGCCTGACCGGCCCACAGGGCTGGCACGTCGACTTGACGGCCAGTGGCGGTCGGGTCAACGGTTTCAGTCGTAATGAACAAGGGGCCCGACAAGCCGCCGAAGGCAGCGCAGTCACCTTCTCGGTGGAAGGCGGCTTTCCGATTGGTCTGGGCGACAACTGGGTGGTCGAACCCCAGGCGCAGTTGATCAATCAGCGCATCACCCTGGACACCCCGTACGCCGGTTCCGGCAACGCTTCGTCCAGCGACCTGACATCCTGGAGTGGCCGGGTCGGTGCACGGTTGAAAGGTAGCTACGACATCAACGGCCTCGGGGTCGAACCGTATGTGCGGACCAACTTGTGGCACACGGTGTACACCGGCAATACCGTGACCCTGGATCAGGTCGACAAGATAAGCACCAGCCGCTATTCATCGACGGTCGAAGTGGGTTTGGGCCTGGTGGCCAGAGTGACTCCCGCCGTGAGCCTGTATGTCAGCGCCGATTACAGCAGCAGTGTGGATGAAAATGATTTGAATGGGCTGATTGGCAGCCTTGGCGTGCGGATGCGCTGGTGAGCGTCGGTTTTCAAGAAATGCGTTGTCCCGGCTGACACCATCGCGGGCAAGTCGGGTCGTCGCACCGCTGCTCCCACAGGTACAGCGTGACCCCTGTGGGAGCGAGACCGGCTTGCCGGCGAATGGCAGCGACGCGTTTTTAGATCAACCCTCCGGCCGCAACATCAACACCGCCAACGGCGGCAAATTCAGCACCAAGGAAAGCGCCTGCCCATGGCTGGCCTCTTCCTCGGTAGACGCCCCGCCGCTGTTCCCGTAATTCGACCCGGCATACGTCGCCGCGTCACTGTTGATCACCTCAGTCCAGCGCCCCGCAAACGGCACGCCGATGCGATAGGCCTGACGCGGCACCGGCGTAAAGTTGGCCACCACCAGCACCGGCCGCCCATCCTTGCTCCAGCGCAGGAACGCGTAAACGCTGTTGATCGCGTCATCGCCAATCAACCACTGGAACCCTTGCGGCACGTCGTCCTGCTCATGCAACGCCGGTTCTTCGCGGTACAGCCGATTCAGGTCACCGACCAATGTCTTCACACCTTGGTGTTCCGGGTACTGCAGCAAGTACCAATCCAGCTGCTGATCATGATCCCACTCGCGCCACTGGCCAAACTCGCAGCCCATGAACAACAGCTTCTTGCCCGGATGCGCCCACATGAAGCTCAGGTACGCGCGCAGGTTGGCGAATTTCTGCCAGCGGTCGCCGGGCATTTTGTCGATCAGCGAGTGTTTGCCGTGGACCACTTCGTCGTGGGAGATCGGCAGAATGAAGCGCTCGGACCAGGCGTATACCAGGCCGAAACTCAGTTCGTTGTGATGATGCGCGCGGTACACCGGATCCTGCTGGATGTAATGCAGCGAATCGTGCATCCAGCCCATGTTCCATTTGTAATCGAAACCCAGGCCGCCCTGTTGCGTGCTCTGGCTCACGCCCGGCCACGCGGTGGATTCTTCGGCGATTACCAGTGCGCCAGGGGCTTCGAGGTTGACCACGTCGTTGAGGTGACGCAGGAAGTCGATCGCTTCAAGGTTCTCCCGCCCACCGTGACGGTTCGGCACCCATTCGCCGGCCTTGCGCGAGTAATCGCGATACAGCATCGACGCCACCGCATCGACGCGCAGGCCATCGACATGGAAATGCTTGAGCCAGTGCAGCCCCGACGCCAGCATGTAGCCGTGCACTTCGGTGCGTCCGAGGTTGTAGATCAGCGTGTCCCAATCCTGGTGGAAACCTTCCAGCGGGTTGCCGTATTCGTACAGCGCGGTGCCGTCGAATTGCGCCAGGCCGTGGACATCGGTCGGGAAATGCGCCGGCACCCAATCGAGGATGACGCCGATGTCGGCCAGGTGACAGGCGTTGACGAACGCGGCGAAGTCATCCGGTGAACCGTAGCGCGCACTCGGGGCGAATTGCGAGAGCAGTTGATAGCCCCACGAACCGCCGAACGGGTGCTCCATGATCGGCATCAGCTCAATGTGGGTGAAGCCCAGATCCTTGACGTACGGGATCAACCGTTCACCCAGTTCGTGCCAGGTGTACTGACGCGCGACTTCACCCAGATCGTCCAGTTCGCACTGCCAGGAGCCAGCGTGCAATTCGTAGATCGACAGCGGCGCGCTCGGTTGTGAACGCTCGACGCGTGCCTGCATCCACGCGTGATCCTGCCATTCGATGCTCAGCGGTGAGGCGACTTTCGACGCGGTGTCCGGCGGCAGCGCGGTGGCCAGGGCCATCGGATCGGCCTTGAGCGGCAGAATGCCGTGGGCGCCGAGGATCTCGTACTTGTAAGCCTCGCCTGCCTGCATGCGCGGGATGAACACTTCCCAGACGCCGGTCGGGTGACGCGAGCGCATCGGGTGGCGACGCCCATCCCAGTTATTGAAATCGCCGACCACCGACACCCGTCTGGCGTTGGGTGCCCACACGGCGAAACGCACGCCGTCGACGCCGTCGACGTTTTTCAGCTGCGCACCGAGGCAACTGCTCAAGTCGCGGTGATTGCCCTCGGCGAACAGGTACAAGTCCATTTCACCGAGCAACGGGCCAAAGCTGTAAGGGTCCTCGGACACCTGTTCGCCACCGGCCCAACGGGTACGCAGCACATACGGCTGCGCGTGCTCGAAATGCCCGACAAACAACCCCGGCGTCTGGGTGGCTTCAAGGCTGCCGAGTTCTTCGCCGGAGTCCTTGGCCAGCACCTGCACGCTCAGCGCGTCAGGTAGATAAGCCCGAATAAATTGCCCGCCAGCACCATCGCCATGGGGGCCGAGGATTGCAAAGGGGTCGTGATGTTCAGCGCGTACCAGCGCATCAATGTCCCGGGACCTGGGCAGTAACGCCTCTCTAGCGTGACCCTGTTCCTTGTTCGAGAAACTCATGACTACTCTCCACCAAGATCGGAAAAGGGTTTAAGCCCACTCAATAATCCATATAAACCGTGCAACGGCACGGGCAACCAGGTGGGCCGATTCTCTGCCTCATAGGCCACCTCATACGCCGCTTTTTCCAGACCGAACAACGCCAGCGCGGCGTCCTCGCCTTCCGGATCTTGCCACGCATGAGCAAGACTAGCTGCCGCCAGCCGATAAGCGTCGACAAATGCCTGTCGCGCTTCACTTAAATAGCGATCGGCAACGCGCTGACGGGCCGCCTGCACATCGGAGGTCTGATCGGCGTTGTGCACGCTGATCGTCATCGCCGCAGCGTAGTCGAAGGAACGCAACACGCCGCTGACATCTTTATAGGGGCTGTGTTTGCCGCGCCGTTCGGCCAGTGGCCGCGCCGGTTCGCCTTCGAAGTCGATCAGGTACGCATCCCCCTTGATCACCAGCACCTGACCGAGGTGCAAGTCGCCGTGGACGCGAATCCGCAGACCACCGACTGCTTTTTTACCCAGTTCCTGGACGTGGGCGAGGATGGCTTTTTTGTTGTCCAGTAAACGGCTGACCAGGGTTTTGTCCGCCGGGTTCAGTTCGCTTTGATGCTGTTTGAGCAACTTCAGCGCGTGCTCCAGTTGCGCCGCGACATCCTTGGCCGAGGCCAGGGCGTCTTTTTGCGTAGTGACGTGCGGGGCGAAGTCCGGGTCGTCGGTAGACGCCGCCAGCACCAGGTGCATTTCACCCAGGCGCTGACCGAGCATAGCGGCGAAGTCTTTCAATTCGCCGAGGGCGTTGTAATGCTGCTCCTGCTCGGACATCGCGTCGGCCAGTTCATCGCGCAGCGCCCGTTCGAGGTTGTTCTGCGTCCATTCCCACGCATCGCCCTGATTGCTCAAATAGCCTTGGGCGATCATCAGCAGATTGTCTTCGCCCTTGGCGTCGCGGCGAACCACCGAGCCCAGCAGCGGCGAGATATTGGCAAAGCCTGCGTTGGTCAGGTACGCGCTCATTTCCAGTTCCGGGTGCACGCCCGAGGCGATCTTGCGGATCAGCTTCAGCACCATGGTTTTGCCCACCACCACCGAACTGTTGGACTGCTCGGCGGACAGGTAACGCACTTCCGATTCCGCCGTCAGCCCCAGGCCGGCCAGTGCGGCAGTCGGCTCGAAACGGATTTCGCCGCCATCGGAAGGCAACACCGTGTTGTCCTGCATGGCTGACAGCACGGCGCGGATGAAGTGTTCGAGGCTGAAGGCATCGGTGATCAAACCCACCTGCGGTCCGCGTCGTACGCGCGACAAAGCCAGTTGCTGCGGCAACGCCGGCCCGACCTGATCGTCCGCAATGAAACCGAACGGCAACTGGTAACGACTGGTCTGGCCGCCGCTGGTGACTTCGATTTCACTCAACAGCACCGGATGCTGCGCATCACCGAAACGCACGCCGTAGGCCAGGTTGACCTTGTCGATGGCAGCGTCCTTGCCGGCGAACCAACGCCGGTTCTGCAACCAGCTTGGCAAGATGCTCTGCTCCAGCGTGCCACGGGACGGCGTTTCGAGCAGTTCCTCCATGCGCTTCTTCAGCACCAGCGTGGTGAAGTCCGGCAGGCTTTGCGCCGGCTCGACGTGCCAGCTCGGCATCTGGTTTTCTGCTGCCAGTACAAACCAATAGAAACCGTACGGTGCCAGGGTCAGGAGAAAATTCAATTGCCCAATCGGCGGGAACGCATTCCCGCCGAGCATCTCCACCGGCACCATGCCGACGTAGGCCGACAGGTCGAGCTCTGCCGCTTGCGCGCTGCGGGACACGTTGGCCACGCACAGGATGATTTCGTGCTTGCCGTCGGCCCCGGTGAATTCACGGGTGTAGGCCAGAATCCGGCGGTTGCTCGGCGACAGCATTTTCAGGGTGCCACGACCGAAGGCCTTGGACTGCTTGCGCACCGCGAGCATGCGGCGGGTCCAGTTCAGCAGCGAATGCGGGTCGCCGGCCTGGGTTTCGACGTTGACCGACAGGTAACCGTATTGCGGGTCCATGATCGGCGGCAGCACCAGGCTCGCCGGGTCGGCGCGGGAAAACCCGCCGTTACGGTCGATCGACCATTGCATCGGCGTGCGCACGCCATCGCGGTCGCCGAGGTAGATGTTGTCGCCCATGCCGATTTCATCGCCGTAATACAGCGTCGGCGTGCCGGGCATCGACAGTAACAGGCTATTGAGCAATTCCACGCGACGACGATCACGCTCCATCAGCGGCGCGAGGCGACGGCGAATCCCCAGGTTGATCCGCGCGCGACGGTCGGCGGCGTAGTAATTCCACAGGTAATCGCGCTCCTTGTCGGTGACCATTTCCAGGGTCAGCTCATCGTGGTTGCGCAGGAAAATCGCCCACTGACAGTTGGCGGGGATCTCCGGGGTCTGGCGCAGAATGTCGGTGATCGGGAAACGGTCTTCCTGGGCCAGCGCCATGTACATCCGCGGCATCAACGGGAAGTGAAAGGCCATGTGGCATTCGTCGCCGTTCAGGCCTTTTGTATCGGTGTCGCCGAAGTACAACTGGGTGTCTTCCGGCCACTGGTTGGCCTCGGCCAGCAGCATGCGGTCGGGATAATTGGCGTCGATTTCGGCACGGATCTGCTTGAGGACATCGTGGGTCTCGGGCAGGTTTTCGTTGTTGGTGCCGTCGCGCTCGATGAGGTACGGAATCGCATCCAGACGCAAACCGTCGATGCCCATGTCCAGCCAATAACGCATGACCGAGAGCACGGCTTTCATGACCTGCGGGTTATCGAAGTTCAGGTCCGGCTGGTGGGAATAGAAGCGGTGCCAGAAGTACTGGCCGGCGACCGGGTCCCAGGTCCAGTTGGATTTCTCGGTGTCGAGAAAAATGATGCGGGTGCCGTCGTATTTTTGATCGTCATCGGACCAGACGTAAAAGTCCCGCGCGGCCGAGCCGGGCTTGGCTTTGCGCGCACGCTGGAACCAGGCGTGCTGGTCCGAGGTGTGATTGATGACCAGCTCGGTAATCACCCGCAAGCCACGTTTGTGCGCTTCAGAGATAAAGCGTTTTGCGTCAGCCATGGTGCCGTAATCGGGGTGCACGCCGCGGTATTCGGCAATGTCGTAACCGTCATCGCGTCGTGGCGACGGGTAAAACGGCAGAAGCCAGATGGTGTTGACGCCGAGGTCGGCAATGTAATCGAGTTTGGCGATAAGGCCGGGAAAGTCGCCGATCCCGTCGTTGTTGGAGTCGAAAAAAGACTTAACGTGAACCTGGTAGATCACCGCATCCTTGTACCAGAGCGGGTCCTTGATAAACGTGGCTGCCTTGGGTTTCTTCGCCATTTGAAACTCCTGTTGAGTTCGAGAAGGTCGCTGGGCCGTACACAGTCCTCCGACGCGATGATTTCCCTGTAGGAGCCGGCTTGCCGGCGATAGCGCTTTGCATTCAACAGTTCCGTTGACTGACCCGTCGCCATCGCCAGCAAGCTGGCTCCTACAAGTCCTGCGTTTAGACGGTGATGCGCCAGATCCCGAACGGCTGATGCGCCGGGTCGATCCGCATGAACTGGTACTTGCCGTGCCAGGTCCAGCGATGCCCGTTCATCAAATCCTCACCCTGGGTGCTGGCGTCGTCGGACAAACCCATTTCCCACAGCGGCAATTCGAAATTCGCTTCCTGAACGTTGTGCGGATCGAGGCTGACGGCCACCAGAATGAAATTGCTGCCATCGGCGCTGCGCTTGCCGAAATACAGAATGTTGTCATTCCAGGCGTTGTAGACCCTTAGCCCCAAATGCGTGTGCAGCGCCGGGTTTTGCCGACGAATGCGATTGAGCTGCGCGATCTCGGCGATGATGTTGCCGGGCGCATTGAAGTCCCTTGGGCGGATCTCGTACTTCTCGGAATCGAGGTATTCCTCCTTCCCCGGCACAGGGGCGGCTTCACAGAGTTCGAACCCTGAATACATGCCCCACAACCCGGAGCCCATGGTCGCCAGCGCCGCACGGATGAGAAAACCGGCGCGCCCCGACTCATGCAGAAACGCCGGGTTGATGTCTGGCGTATTGACGAAGAAATTCGGCCGGTAGCATTCGCGCCACGGCGATTCGTTGAGCTCGGTGAAGTACGTCGACAGTTCATGCTTGGTGTTGCGCCAGGTGAAATAGGTGTAGCTCTGCGAATACCCCACCTTGCCCAGGCGCGCCATCATCGCCGGCGTGGTGAAGGCTTCGGCGAGAAAAATCACCTCCGGGTACAGCGCCCGCACATCGGCGATCAGCCACTGCCAGAACGGCAACGGTTTGGTGTGCGGGTTGTCGACGCGAAAGATCTTCACGCCCTCCTCGACCCAGCCGACCACGATGTCGCGCAACTCGACCCACAGACTGGGGATCGCCTCGACCGCATAGAAGTCGACGTTGACTATGTCCTGGTATTTCTTCGGCGGGTTCTCGGCGTATTTGATGGTGCCGTCCGGGCGCCAGTTGAACCAGCCGGGGTGCTGTTTGAGCCACGGATGGTCCTGGGAACACTGGATGGCAAAGTCGAGCGCGATTTCCAGGCCATGGTCAGCCGCTGCAGCCACCAGCCGACGGAAGTCTTCGCGGGTGCCCAGCTCCTTATGAATCGCCTCATGCCCGCCCTCTTCACTGCCAATGGCATAGGGGCTGCCCGGATCGTCGGGGCCAGCGGTGAGCGAATTGTTCGGGCCCTTGCGGTAGCTGCGTCCGATCGGGTGGATCGGCGGAAAGTACAGCACGTCGAACCCCATGTCGTGGATCATCGGCAGCCGCGAATGCACGTCGTTGAAGGTGCCGTGACGGGCCGGGTCATCGGTGATCGAACGCGGGAACAACTCATACCAACTGGCAAACTGCGCGAGCTCGCGTTCGACATCCAGCGGATACTCGGCGCTCAGGCTCAAATAAGCGTGGTGATCGGCCTCGGCCATCAGGTCAGCGCTACGCTGGTGCAAAAACAGTGCGACCTGCTCGGTTTCGAGCAACCCGGACAATTCATGGTGCAGCGCGGCCAGCGCTTCGCTGAGTGGTCCTTCAGTGCGTTCGGCCGCCTGCTGGACCTGATTGCGCCCCTCCTGCAACTCAAGACTGACCGGCACCCGGGCCGTGTACTTTTTTTCCAGCTCATAACAGAAGCTGGCGAACTGATCGACCCAGGCTTCGATGCAGAACACATAACGGCCTTGGCGGTCGACGCGGAACTGGCCTTGATAACCGTTGTTGCCCAACTCGCCCATGACTTCGCTCTGCCAGACCTCATCGTCGGCGGCACGCCAGCGGACCCGGACGGCCAGTTTGTCATGACCGTCGGCGAAGACTTTGCTGGTGACGACCACGTCTTGCCCCACCACCGCTTTAACGGCGAATTGCCCGCCATCGAGGGTCGGCATGGTGTTTTCGATGGCGATGCGCGGTAGCAGTAACGCCTGCGACAGCGGCATATGAGGGTTGTAGTTGAGCTCTGTGGGTTTTTCAGCAGTCATCGAGCATCTCTCCTTCACGCCCCATGGACGCTCTTGTACCTGGTCGTCATTCGCGCAAGGCCAGCGGCCCCGGAATGAACTCACTTAAGTTCCGAGCGACGGGCGCCGGTAAAGTTCACGGGGATTTGCCTGGGTATCCGGTGGAATCAATTCCTGCGCGAAGTGGTCAACACACTTAAGCACGACTTGCGCCATGTGCCACTGGAGGCTTCAACGATGAGTATTCCAATCCCGGCAGAAACGCCCGATCCGAACATCGACCAACCGACGATTCCGCCGACAGAGCCGCAGCCTGTACCCGAGCAGGCCCCGCCAGGCACTACCCCGCCACCGCGTGAAGATCCGCCAGAAACCATCCCGCCGGTAATCGTCAGTCCCGAATGATGCCGCGCCCCCTGTAGGAGCCAGCTTGCTGGCGATAGCGGTTTACAACGCACCATTTGCATTGATTGACACACCGCTATCGCCAGCAAGCCGGCTCCTACAGGACCGTGTCAGTCTTTGTTTTCGAGTAGCTTCACGATCCTCGGCATCACGCTGAAAATCGCCAACGCCAGCAACGCACTGAACACCGCCGTCGCCTCACGCCCCAACCCGGCGGAAACACCAATCGCCGCAGTCATCCACAACCCGGCAGCGGTGGTCAGGCCTTTCACGTGGCCTTCATCACCGTCCTGGTTTTTCAGGATGGTCCCGGCACCGAGAAAGCCGATCCCGGCGATCACGCCCTGCACCACGCGGCTCATGGCATCCGCCTGAGAACCGGACATTTGCGGCACCAGCACAAACAAAGCCGCGCCAAGCGCGACCAACATGTGCGTTCGCACTCCGGCCGCCTTGCCCTTGTGTTCACGCTCGAACCCCAGAATCCCGCCCAAAATCGCCGCTATCAGCAATCTGACGGTAATTCGTGTCAGTTGTGAGGCGTCACCGATGTCGGCGAACTCCGCTTGCAGCGTCACCCAAACCTCATGCCACCAGGCGTTCATGGTGCAATCCTTGTAGATGCTCGATAGAGGATGGACCGCGCCGACCATTAATCGGTTGCACAGAACGATGGCGGCCAGAGGTGCCCTAACAGTCAAGAACCCGCAGAAAAAGGACCTCTCCATGACTGTGCGCATCGAAAACCAGACCTGCTTCTTCATCACGCAGAACGGCGAAGAAATCCGTCTGTGCCCCGACGTCACCATCATCACCGACGGCGCCAAGGCCATGTCGGCGGTAGACATCGACGGCCAGCGCATTTACATCACCGAAGCAGAAGCCGATGCATTGACCGTAGCAGGCGCAGTGGACGGTCGACGGCATCTAAAGGCAACCAACAGTGATTCGGTGATTTGACTGACCCTGATCAACATCACGCGCGGACGTCTGATATAGGCGCCAGCGCCCCGTTTTGACGGGTGCATCAACTTGTCGCAGGGCGAGGCTCAACGCTCATCTGATCCGCTTTTTATTGCGATACCTGAGTCTGTTATGCAAACAGATCGCCGCTCATAGTGCTCATGCCTGATGGAGGCTGATGAGCGAAAGACCATGAGCGAAAGAATCCCCGTCCGAACCGTAGAAACATTTGAGCCTTCGCGTCCAAAGATGAAGGCCAAGTCCAGCGACAACCTGATCCACACCCGCAGCTTCACCGGCCTGTTCCGAACCCTGCGCCTGAGCGGTGCGGGATTTCTGTTCCTGCTGTTTTTCGGCACCGTGTGGTTGAACTGGGGTGGCCGTCAGGCCGTGCTCTGGGACCTTTCCGAAAGCAAATTCCACATCTTCGGTGCGACCTTCTGGCCGCAGGATTTCATTCTGCTGTCGGCGCTGCTGATCATTGCCGCGTTCGGTCTGTTTGCGATCACCGTGTTTGCCGGCCGGGTCTGGTGCGGCTACACCTGCCCGCAGAGTTCCTGGACCTGGATCTTCATGTGGTGCGAGAAGATCACCGAAGGCGAGCGTAACCAGCGAATCAAGCTGCAAGCCGCGCCCTGGGGCGTGAATAAACTGATGCGTCGCTCGGCCAAGCACACGCTGTGGCTGGCGATCAGTTTGATGACGGGCCTGACGTTTGTCGGTTACTTCACGCCGATCCGCCCGCTGGCCGAAGAGTTGCTGACCTTGCAGATGGGCGGTGTCAGCCTGTTTTGGGTGCTGTTTTTCACCGGCGCGACTTACATCAACGCCGGTTGGCTGCGCGAAGCGGTGTGCATGCACATGTGTCCGTATGCACGGTTCCAGAGTGTGATGTTCGACAAGGACACGCTGACCATTTCCTACGATGTCGCCCGTGGCGAAAACCGTGGCCCACGCAAACGTGAGGTGAAACCAGCCGACGTCGGCCTTGGTGATTGCATCGATTGCCAGCTGTGTGTGCAGGTCTGCCCGACCGGCATCGACATCCGCGATGGCTTGCAGATGGAGTGCATCGGGTGCGCCGCGTGTATCGACGCCTGCGATTCGATCATGGACAAAATGGGCTATTCCCGTGGCCTGATCAGCTACACCTCGGAGCACGAGTTGCAAGGTGGCAAAACGCATCTGCTGCGGCCACGGCTGATCGGGTACACCGCGGTGTTGCTGGTGATGATCGGCGCCCTCGCCCTCGCGCTGGTGGAACGGCCGATGGTGTCGCTGGACGTCAGCAAGGACCGTGGTCTGTTCCGCGAGAACAGCCAGGGGCAGATCGAAAACATCTACAGCCTGAAGGTCATCAACAAGACCCAGCAACGTCAGGACTACCGCCTGACCCTGGTCGATGGCGACGGCTTCCAGTTGCAAGGCAAGACTGAACTGAGCCTGGCACCGGGTGAAATTGTCGACGTGCCGGTGTCCGTGGCGATGACCACCGAACGGCCAAGCAGCAGCTCGCAGAGCATCAGTTTCAAGATCGTCGACAGCGATGAACCTGAGATTTATAGCGTGGCCAAAAGCCGGTTTGTTGCGCCGATGAACCGTTGATCCCTTAGACTGCGGTGCTGCCATTCGCGGGCAAGCCTCGCTCCTACGGTACGATGGTGTCTGTAGGAGCGAGGCTCGCCCGCGAAGATGTCACCTCGATTTTCCTGAATGACACCGAACCGGGCTTTAAATGAAACGCTACGAAAAATTCGCCGACGACATCGCTGAACTGATCCGCTCCGGCGTCCTCGGCCCCGGCCAGCGCGTGCCCTCGGTGCGCTATGCCAGCCAGACCTACGGCGTCAGCCCGTCCACGGTGTTCCAGGCCTATTACCTGTTGGAGCGCCGCGGCCTGATCCGCGCCCGCCCGCGTTCCGGCTACTTCGTCAACACCCATGCGCCGAGCCCGTTTTCAGAGCCGGTGATCAGCAGCCAGGTCAACGAGTCCACCGAAGTCGACGTCAGCGAACTGGTGTTCTCGGTCCTCGACTCGATCAAAGACCCCAACACCGTGCCCTTCGGCTCGGCGTTCCCCAGCCCGACCCTGTTTCCGTTGCAACGCTTGTCCCGCTCCCTGGCCAGCGCCGCCCGGGACATGGACCCGCGCATGGTCGTCACCGACATGTCACCAGGCAACCCGCAACTGCGCCGGCAAATCGCCCTGCGCTACATGGTCGGCGGCCTGATGCTGCCCATGGAAGAGCTGCTGATCACCAACGGCGCCCTCGAAGCGTTGAACCTGTGCCTGCAAGCCGTCACTGAACCCGGCGACCTGGTGGCCATCGAAGCCCCTGCGTTCTACGCCTGCCTGCAAATCCTCGAACGGCTGAAACTCAAAGCCGTGGAAATCCCCGTGCACCCACGTGACGGCATCGACCTCGGCGTGCTCGCGCAAACCCTGGAACGCCACCCGATCAAGGCCTGCTGGTGCATGACCAGTTTCCAGAACCCCATGGGCGCCACCATGCCCGAGGCCAAGAAACAGGAACTGGTGGAGCTGTTGCGCAGCCATCAAGTGCCGCTGATCGAAGATGACGTTTACGCAGAACTCTATTACGGGCAGCAGGCGCCAAAACCGGCGAAAGCGTTCGATACCGAAGGGTTGGTGATGCACTGCGGCTCGTTCGCCAAGAGCCTCGCCCCTGGTTATCGAATTGGCTGGGTGGCTGCCGGGCGCTATGCGCAGAAGATTGAGCGGTTGAAGTTGATGACCTCGCTGTGCGCATCGATGCCGGCACAGGCGGCCATTGCCGACTACCTGCAACATGGCGGCTATGACCGGCATCTGCGCAAACTGCGTTATGCGCTGGAAGAGCAGCAAAGTGCAATGCTGGCGGCGATTGCGCGCTATTTCCCGGCACAGACTCGCGTCAGCCAACCGGCCGGCGGGTATTTTTTGTGGCTGGAATTGCCGCCACAGATGGACTCGTTGAAGTTGTTTCAGATGGCATTGGCGCAAGGGATCAGCATTGCGCCGGGGCCGATATTTTCACCGGCGCAGCGGTTCAGGAATTGTATTCGACTGAATTATGGCAGCCCCTGGAATGAGGCTTCAGAGAAGGCGATGGAGACGTTGGGGCGGATTGTGCGGTCGTTCTGAAGGTTTGATAGTGTTTGGTCTATCGCCTTCGCGAGCAGGCTCGCTCCTACAGTTGACCGTGTTCCACTGTGGGAGCGGGCTTGCCCGCGAAAGAGCCGGAACAGGCAAAGCAACTTTCGAGACTAACGCCCGCCTCCAAGATCAACAAACGTCCCCGTCGCATACGACGCCTTGTCCGACAACAACCACACAATCGCTTCCGCCACTTCATCCGGCCGGCCACCGCGTGCCATCGGTATTGCCGATTCCAGTTTGCTGACCCGGTCCGGATCGCCGCTCAGTGCATGGAAATCGGTGTAGATATAACCGGGGCGTACGGCGTTGACGCGGATACCTTCGCCGGCCACTTCCTTGGACAGGCCGACGGTGAAGGTGTCGAGCGCGCCTTTGGAGGACGCGTAGTCGACGTATTCGTTGGGGGCGCCCAAGCGTGCGGCTACCGAGGAGACGTTGACGATGCTGCCACCCTGGCCGCCATGTTTGGGAGACATGCGCAGGATCGCGTGTTTGGCGCAGAGGATCGGCGCCAGGACGTTGGTTTTGAGAATTTTGAGGATGCGGAATTCGGACATTTCGTCGACCCGGGATTTGTGCCCTACGGTGCCGGCGTTGTTGACCAGCGCGGTGACCCGGCCCAGTTCGGTGTCGACCCGGTGAAACAAGGCGATCACTTCGTCTTCGATGCTGACGTCGGCACGGACCGCGATGGCTTGGGCGCCGAGGGCGCGGACTTGCTCGAGCACACGGTGCGCAGCTTCTTCGTCGGATTGATAGTTGATGCAGATCCGATAGCCCTGTTCGGCGGCCAACAAGGCTGTGGCGGCACCGATGCCGCGGCTGCCGCCGGTGATGACGATGACTTTGTCCATGCGAGCTTTCCCCGTTCAAGCGTAAGCAGTCGGGGGCAAGAATAACCGTCATCGGCGTTTTTTGCATGGGGTGTTGTGGTGTCCGGGCGGACGCCATCGCCGGCAAGCCAGCGCCTACAAGGTTTTGTGGCGGGCCTGAACGATCTGAACAACACGGTCTGTAGGAGCCGGCTTGCTGGCGATAGCGTCCTCGAAATCGACGTAAATCTCACGGGCCCCATCGCCAGCAAGCCGGCACCTACAGGGAGTGTAACTCGGCGGTAAGCGGTAACGCGGTCGCACGCTCCGCTCGAAGGATGTCGACCATGAAGCGCTCCGCCGGCAGCGGGTGCCCCAGCAGGTAACCCTGCAACGAATCACAGCCCAGCTGGGTCAGGAAATCCTGCTGCACGTCGGTTTCCACCCCTTCGGCGACAATCCGCAAACCCAGTGCCTGGCCCAGCGCGACGATGGCGGAAACGATCGCGGCGTCGTCGCTGTCGCGTTCCAGGTCGCGGACAAAACCGCGGTCGATTTTCAGTTCATTGGCCGGCAAACGCTTGAGGTACATCAAACTCGAATAGCCAGTGCCAAAGTCATCGATGGACAGGTCGACGCCCATCTCCGATAGCTCGTTAAGCACCGTCATGCTCGCATCGGCATCACTCATGGCGGTGGTTTCGGTGATTTCCAGGGTCAGGCTGTTGGCCGGCAAATGGTGCGTGGCCAGGGCTTTGGCGACACTTTGAACCAAACCTGCATGGCAAAACTGCAGGGCCGAGAGGTTCACCGCGATGCGCCAGTCGGTGTAGCCGAGTACGTACCACTCGCGCATCTGGCGGCAGGCTTCGTTGAGCACCCAGTCGCCAATCGGAATGATCAGACCGGTCTTCTCCGCCAGCTCGATGAATTTGTCCGGCAGCAGCATGCCCTGAGTCGGGTGCACCCAACGCAACAGCGCTTCGGCGCCGACCGGCCGGCCATTGCTGGCGTCGAACTTAGGCTGGTAATAGAGGCTGAACTGTTGCTGGTCCACGGCATTACGCAGGTCTTGCAGCAATTGCAGTTGTTTGCGCGCGTTGCTGTTCATCGAGGCGTCGAAGAAGCTGTAGCCGTTTTTGCCCGCGCCCTTGGCGTGATACATCGCCGCATCGGCATTCATCAGCAGCTCTTCGGCCGTCTGGCCGTTGCCCGGATAGAGGGCGATACCGACACTGGCTGAAATCTGCAAATCATGTTCGGCAACACGGAACGAGCGCGCGATCATTCCAACCTGACGGGCCGCCAGGTTCAGGGCGTCATGTTCGTCGCGCAGTTGCACCAGCAAGACAAATTCGTCACCGCCGATCCGCGCCAGGGTGTCCTGGCTGCGCAGATCCTCGCGCAGGCGCAAGCCGACTTCCCGCAGCAGCAGGTCGCCCATGTGATGGCCAAAGGCATCGTTGACCGGTTTGAAACCGTCCAGATCGATGAACATCAATGCAAAACAACCGCCCTGCTCCTGCACCTTCGACATGGCCTGGCCGATGCGGTCGGCCAGCAATACCCGGTTCGGCAAACCGGTCAGGGTGTCGTGCAGCGCCAGTTGGGTGAGTTCACGATTGGCTTCGGTCAGCGAGCGGGCCAGGTCGGCGGTGCGCGCCTCCAGACGCGCATCCAGAATCGAGGTGAGCAAGGCGATGCTCAACACCGCCAGCGTGGTGATCAAGACCAGGCTGTCCAGGCCCTTGCCGCTTAAACCGTTGACGGCCGCGCCACAAAAACTGCCGTCCGGAAACTGCGCTGCGGCCATGGCGGTGTAATGCATGCCGACGATGGCGATGCCCATGATCACCGCCGCGCCGCCGCGAATCAGCCGGACGTAAGGTGTGTGCTTGCGCAGGCGGAAGGCGATCCATAACGCCGCGCCCGAGGCGCCAACGGCTATCAGCAGCGATGCGCTGAACAGCGCCGGGTCGTAATCGATGCCCGGCTGCATGCTCATGGCGGCCATGCCGGTGTAATGCATGGCGCTGATGCCGGCACCCATCACCAGTGCGCCGAACGCCAGTTGCCAGGCCGGTAATTGTGGCTGGGTGACCAGCCA